>JAOPZU010000283.1 GCA_025963955.1 Solirubrobacterales bacterium | reverse complement strand
GTCTTCGCCACGAGCTCGACCAGCGACCAGGTCGTGCCGCCCGGGCAGCTGAAGGCGTTCAAGGCGGCGGACCCTGCGGCCGACGCGCAGGTGATCCCGGGGCCCGGGGCGGATCCCCCCGACTCCGTCGTCTGGATGCACAGCGCGGTCAGCCAGACGGCGCTCAGCGCGCGCCTCGACGAGCTCAGGCCGTGGCTCGATCGGGTGGTGCCGCGGCGTGCGACGGCAGCGGTGCGACACCCGACCACGGCCGGGGCCGGTTGCGACCTCGTGCGGCGGGCCACCGCCCGCCGGGGCCGCTACAAGCTGATGCTCGCCGGCGGCAGCTGGCGGCAGACGTCGACTACCGGTCAGCCGATCACCGCGACGAGGGGCTGCTCGGGCTCAGCACGCTGGCAGGACGACGGGATGTCGCTCTGGGCGCTTCCGTCGCCGGCCAAGGTCCCTGCGGCGGCGCAGGCCTCGCTCGTGCTGCGGAGTGCTCGCGCCGTCCGCCACCTGTCCGCGACCTTTCGGGGGTTCCTCGCGCGCCCACGGGAGTGGTCGCTGGGGCTCTACGCGTCGCCGCACACCCACGGCTCGATCACCGTGCCCGTGGCGGCCTGCGTGCGCGGGACGTGCTCGCATCTGCGTCTCGTCGACACCCCCGCAGGCGCACTGATCGCCGCGGAGGGCTCCACCGGGCAACCTGACCAGCGGGAGACGCCGATCGAGGCGGGCTTCGCGCTGCCGGCCGGCTCCCGCCGGGTGATGTGGCGCCTGCGCTGCGTGGCCCCCGCTGGGTGCTCGCTCGCCGGCATCGCGAAGGCGGGCGGCGTCTCGGCGCGCCGCCGCGACCCGCTCGGTCATCCGGCGATCTTCTCGGTGTACCGCGTCGCCGTGCGCTGACGGCGTCCCGCTGGTCGCCGTCAGGCGCTCACTTCGGTGGGACGGGCGCCGTAGTACCCGTAGTACCCCTCGCCTGTGTCCTTCACATCGGTGAGGACGAGGCCGATCGGCCGTTTGGGCAGCCGCGCCAGCGCCGCGCGGGCGGCCTGCGCCTGATCACGGGTCGTGTGCTGCGCGCGCACGCAGACCAGCACGCCGGAGGCGTGCGGGATGATCTCCAGCGTGTCGGCGACCGACAGCAGCGGCGCGCTGTCGATGATGATCGCGTCGTAGACCTCCTCGACCTCTTCGAGGAACGCACGGAAGCGCTCGGAGCCCAGGAGGTCGGCGGGACGCGGCGAGGCGGAGCCGGAGGTGATGCAGACCAGCGCGGCCGGTGCCGAATCGAAGCCGACCTCCGTGGACGGAGCGGCGACGACCGACTGGATGATGTCCTGTGGCTTCGCGTTCCCGGTGAGGTAGTCGGACAGCCCGGGCGCCTCGGCGAGGCCGAAGCGCTCGGCGAGCACGGGCCGGCGCAGATCGCACTCGATCAGGAGCGTCCGCTTGCCCGCGGCGGCGCTCGCCATCGCGAGGCACGCGCTGACGGTCGACTTCCCCTCCTGCGCCATCGCGCTGGTGACCACGAGCGTGCGCAGGCCGTCGCCGGCGGCGAGGTAGCGCACGTTGTGCCGCAGGATCCGGAACGCCTCCTGGTCAGGCTCCGCGAGAACGCCGAGGCTGTTCTTGCCGCGCCCGTCCGCAGCCGAGCCGACATGACCCATCGCCTGGGAGCGGATGTGTCCGACGACGGTGGCGTCGAGCGCCTCTTCGACGTCCGCGGCCGTCCGCAGCCGATGATCGAGGGCCGCCCGGATGTAGGCCAGCGCGATGCCCAGCAGAAGGCCGAAGATCAGGGCCGCGATGGTGTTGCGAACCGGCTTCGGTGAGCTCGGAGAATCCGGGACGCGCGCGTTGTCGCTGACCTGGACGGGTTTGGAGACGGTACTGAGTGACTGCAGCCGGGTGAGCTGGTCCTGAAGCGAGGCGCGCTGGGTCGCGGCGCGGTCGGTGAAGGACGTCTTCGACGGCTTGGGCAGGCGGTTCAGCCGGTCCTGGGTCTTCTGCGCGGCGGCGGTGTACGCGGCGCGCGCCGCCTTGGTGCTGAGCGTGGCATCGGCCCGTGCGAAGGCGTTGGCCAACGCGGCCGCTTCTGCGGCGTGCCGGGCGTGCGCCGTGACCTTGAGGACGATCGAGTTCGGATCGATCTTCACGTCCACGTCGCTCCGCAGCGCGTCGAGGGTCTGGGTACTGTGCAGCCGGCGCTTGACGACCACCACGACCGCGTCGCGCGTGACCTGTGGCGCGTGGATTGCGGCAAGCTGCAGCTGGGTCTGGGGTCCGGGGAACGCGCCGCCGAACGCGGAGAGATCCTGCGAGATGTCCCGGACCGTCAGCGACGAGGTGGCGGTGTAGCTGGGGGCCTGCAGGAGCGAGATGCCCAGCGCAGCCGCCGCACACAGCAGGCCGACCGACAGGACGAACAGGCGCCGCCGCCGGAGCACCGCGAGGTAGTCGACCAGCGTTGTCTCGTTGTGCTCGTTCATATCTGCAAGGTGCCTGTCGGATTAGCGGATTCGGGGCCCCAAAGAGAGCAACGCCCGCCGCGCCGAAGTTCCCGGGCACGCCGTTGATCATGCGAAGACCGATGCTCGCGCACGGATGAAGGCGCGGATGTTAGACGGTCTGCTGGGGTGTTGTCGCCGGTGTGAGCGGCTTTTGTGGAAGCCACGTCAGCGCCGGCGTCCGGCCGGCCGCGAGTGGCAGACTTCGTCGAGGACCGCGTCGAATCGCCGGGCGAAGCCCTCGGCGGTGAAGTGCTCGGATGCCCACTGACGCGCGCAACGCGAGCGCTCACGCTGACCTTCGGCATCTGCCGCGATCTGGGCGATCATGCGAGGCAGCGCGGCCGGGTCGGCGCTGTCCACCACCCAGCCGGCTCCGGAGGCGTTCACGATCCGCGCGACCTCGCCGCGGGGATTGACGGCCGCGAGCACGGGCAGCCCGTACATCATAAAGTTCATGAGCTTGGAGGGGATATTGAACTCGCCGCCCTCATGGTGCTGCGTGACGAGGGCGATGTCCGCCTGCTCGAGCTCGCGCTCGAGTTGATCGGAGTCCACGAGCCCGAGCATCTGCACGCGGTCCGTCCGGATGGTGGCGCGGACGTCGTCCGCGGCCAGCCCGTTCCCCGTGATGACGAGCCGCACGTCGGGATCGGTGAGCCCCGGGTCCTCCTCGAAGGAGCCGACGAGCGACGCCAGCCCCTGCGAGAATCCGATGTTGCCCATCGAGAGGATCCGGGGGGTTCGCGAGGAGCGGACGGTCACCTCGCCGCGGGGCACGCGGGTGGCCGGGTCGTAGATCAGGCGGAGCTTCTCGGCGGGGACCCCTTTGGCGGCCAGGTTATCGGTGAACGCGCTGGAGAGCACGACGATCCTGTCGGCGTGCCGGTAGGCCGACCGTTCCAGTGCGCGGGAGGCCCGCAGCACCTTGCTGTCCTCGTCCAGCAGGCCGGTCACCGACGCGGCGTCGGGCAGGATGTCGTGGAGCCACAGGACCCACGGCGTCCCCCGCAGGCGGTTGCCGACGATCGCCGGCAGCAGCGCCGGAAAGGATGGGGAAACGACGACCACGACGTCCGGGCGCCCGAGCGCGGGAATCGCGGCGAACTGCGCGGCCATGAACGACGCTTCCTGGCGCAGGCGCTCGCGAGCGGTCGCCCGGCCGATCCACAGCGGCAGGCGCAGGACGTCGATGCCGTCGCGCTGCTCGCGGTACGGCAGACGCCGCGACCCCCAGTCCGGCGAGGGGTAGTGCGGGTGGGCGGCTACGACGCTGACGTCGTGCCCGCGTGCGCGCATAGCGTGCGCCCACGTCTTGCTCACCGGTCCGATGCCGGTCGGCTCCGGATCGTAGTTGTAGCTCCACAACTGGATCCGCAGCGGGCGCTGGTCTGCGTTGCTCACGCGAGCACGCGGGGCAGGTCGATGTGACGTGTCGATGGGCAGGTCATGAAGATCTCGGATCAGGCACAGGGCAAACGGGTGGCGAGCGTGCGGTCTGCGCCGGCGCGTAGACCCGCAACCTCGTGCGCTCAGAGGAGCGGCAGGACCAGCAACCGGTCAGACGGTGGAGGCGGTCGCACCACGCTGGGACGCCGCCACCTGGTCGTAGACCCAGGCGTAAGTTGCGGTGAGCCCGTCACGCAGCATCGTGGACGGCTCCCAGCCAAGACGCTCCAGGATCAGCGTGTTGTCGCTGTTACGACCGCGCACGCCCTTGGGCGCATCAAGGTCGTAGGTGCGGCGCACCTCGATGCCGGCGATCGACGCCACGATGTCGATCAGCTCGTTGATCGTCACCATCTCGCTCGACCCGAGGTTGATGGGGACCTCGACATCCGAGGCCATGATGGTCTTGGTGCCCAGGACGCAGTCGTCGATATAGGTGAAGCTGCGGGTCTGCTGGCCGTCGCCCCAGACGTCGATCACGTGGTCTCCGCTGATCACGGCTTCCGCGACCTTCCGGCAGATCGCGGACGGCGCCTTCTCGCGGCCGCCCGTCCAGGTGCCCAGCGGCCCGTAGACGTTGTGGTACCGCGCGGTCCGCGTGACGAGGTTGAAGTCCTCGCTGAAGTGCCGGCACATCCGCTCGGAGAAGAGCTTCTCCCAGCCGTAGCCGTCCTCCGGCATGGCCGGGTAGGCGTCGGCCTCCTTCAGCGGCGCGAGGTCCGGGACCAGCTGCTTGTCGGCGGCGTATACGCAGGCAGACGACGCGTAGAAGTAGCGTCCGACTTGAGCGTGGCGCGAGGACTCGAGCAGGTGGGTGTTGATCAGCACCGACAGCATGCACAGCGCGCGGTTGTTCTCGATGAACCCCATGCCGCCCATGTCGCAGGCGAGGTTGTAGACCTCGTCGACGCCGTCCACCGCCGCGCGGCAGCTTTCCAGCAGTCGCAGGTCCAGCACAAGATTCTCTGCGTCCTGATCGACGCGGTACCACTCGTCGATCGGCTTGCAGTCGACCGAACGCACCTTCGCGCCGTCACGGGTCAGGCTGTCGACCAGCGCTCCGCCTATGAAGCCGCCGCCCCCAGCGACCAGTACCGTCTTTGCCATCGTGCCCCCTCGAGCTTGCGTTGCCCCTGTCGCCCACGGAACTCGCCGGCGCGGGGAAGCATAGCCCGGTTGCATCCCCTGCGTGTTTGTCTCCGTACACGCGATGGCGTCGACCCAGTAGGGAGGAAACAGGCGACATCCTGACGGGAGGTCACGTCGCGGATCAGGAGTGGCGCAGCACGTCGAGCGCAAGCCGTTCGCTGTTGAACGCCGGTGCCGGGAAGTCCTCGAGCGTGACCCACATCGCCTGCGACTTCTCGTCCGAGATGACGACTGCGCCTGCCTCACGCTGGCAGTGGTACGCGATGTCGACGGTCCACTTGCCGCCCTCGCCGTACTGCCCGGTCCAGGCACCGAAGACCCTGAGACCGCTCACGGTGAGTGCCGTCTCCTCGAGGATCTCGCGCCTGATGGCGTCGTCAGGATATTCGCCGGCCTCGATGAACCCGCCCGGGAGATCCCAGTCGCCGAGCTCCGGCGCATGCGCTCGCCGGAGCGCGAGGTAACGCCCGTCGTCCTCGATGAACGCGAACGCCGTCACGGCTGGATTCGCGTAGTGGATGTAATGGCCGTGGGGGCACCCCAGGAGTCCGGCGTCGGTACCGGACGGCAACCGGATGAGCGGGACAGCGCAGCCCGGGCAGAAGCGGAAGTCCATGACCTGCCACTATGTCAGGGGGCTACCAGCCCCCCGGCAACGCGGTTGACAGCAGCCCTCTGCGGGACACGCTCAGAGCACGCCTCGCAGCCACGCGGTGGCGGCGGCGACGCCCTCCTCCACGCTGATCTGCGACTCCCAGCCAGCATCGTGCGGGCCCTCTCCACCGACGGCCAGCGGCGGACGACGTCCACCTCGAAGGTCGGCTGATGCGCCAGCGCGAAGGCCGCCGGGTCCAGGCCGCAGGCGTTCCAGATGACGCGAGCGATCTCGGCCACCGTCCTCTCCTCGCCGGCGGAGATGTTGAAGTCCTCGTTCAGCCCGGCGGGACAGGACATCGCCGCGCCGATGCCGTCGGCGATGTCGTCGATGTGTGTGATCGTCCGGGTCTGCGTGCCGTCGCCGAAGATCGGTAGGGGGGGTGGGTGGGACCGACTGACGCCAGACACTTCTTGATGACGTCGGGGACCATGTGCGCGATCCGACCTCGTCCTCCGGCATCTCGCCCGGCCCGTACGCGTTGAAGGGCCGGCAGATCGTGTAGGGCAGGCCATGCTCGTCGTGGGCGGCCTTGACGTAGACCTCGCCGGTCAGCTTGGAGAAGCCGTACGCGGACTGCGGGATCGGCGTGTCGAGGAT
>JAOPZU010000256.1 GCA_025963955.1 Solirubrobacterales bacterium | reverse complement strand
TGATTCGCTTCTCGGGGGTGAGTTCGTGGCCGGCTGTGTCGACGAGCTGCATCAAGCCGTGCGCTTGCGGGCACAGCGGCACTCCTCGGACTCCGGACTTGCCGTCGCAGTAGGGCTTGAAAACCTTATCCGGCCAGCGCAGGGCGTAACCCTTGCGCTGGTAGAAGACCGGCCAAATACCGCAGTTGAACAGCAGGAAGGCGTGCACGGCCCGCTTGAGGTCGTACGCCTTATCGCCGACCAGGACCCTTATCGGACATTCAGGCCACAGCCGAAACAAGAGCCGGATCAGATATTCGACCACCGTATGCTCCTTCGCGCTGCCGTTGATGTACGTCCAGACAAGTGCTCGGCGTGTCCGAACGCAGGTGATCGCAACGCGTTTGCGACCGACCCGGTGCTCTTTCTTGACAAACTCGTAGCCGAGGAGTGGCCCGTGGCTCGGCTGCAGCTCTTTGATGAGGTCCGCGAAGTTCGTCCTTTTCCCGTCCACGTTGACGTCTGCCTTCAGAAACTGGCCGTCGATTGCGCAGACCTCGCCCACTTTGACCTCGCGCGACTGCAGGCCGGCGTCGACGCGCTCCTTCATCTCTCTGAAGGCGGCCACGTTCGCGTGGACAACTACCTCTGCGTTCATCTGCTGCAGCGAGCAGTTGATGACTCTGCGCATTGACCCGGTGGTGGTGCCCTCATCGAGGCGGGAGTCGTCTTCGCTCTTGACGTACACCGGAAACCCATACGCGATGTCGAAGGACGACTGTCCGATACCAGTCAGCAGCACCTTCCGAGCCTTCAGAAGATGCGGTTCATCTCTGCTGGTGCCGGTGTGCAGGACGCACGCTGCGGCAAGGCTTGTGTAAGCCGGCGCGCCGTTGGTGCGCTGCCCGAGCGTCCTGAGGAGCCAGAGCATGTGCGGCCGGCGCATATACGCCAGGTGCAGTACTCCCTGATCGATGTCTTCCCACAGCGGGACTTCGTAGCCTGCGGTCACCGCGGGCGCTAGATCCTGCTTTTTAGCCCAAAATCCGGGCCGCACGATGGTGAACAAACGGTGCTCGGCAAGCGTCCGCAGGCGTTTCTCGCCCCACCGGCACTCCGGGTACTTCGCCCGTATGTCGTCCTCGACGTCGGAGCGAAGGCGCAGGAACGCTCTCGGCCGGAGGCTGTTCAGGGTGTCGCCTCGAGCCTCCGGGTCGTCGTCTTCGTCGTCCGCGCTCTCCTCAGCTCCGTCGTCGCCTACTTCGTTCTGACCCGGGATGAAGACCAAGTCGCGGCGAGCCTCAAGCAGTGCTTTCGCCTGCTTCTGCAGCGCGTCGGGGAGCTCGTAGCTCTCAGGGTTTGACAGCCGGTCGTCCTTCTTCGGCTTAGACATCGTCCACGCCCGCGTCATCTGAGGCGGATTCGCGGATCTGCGCAACGCGTCGCAGCTGCTCGCTCGCGGCACGCACCCTGTTCTCCGAGGGCGTGAGCGCCCGCAACAGCGAGTAGCAAGCGCGGACGCACGTGGCGGTCGCCAGGCGTCGGCTGCCGGGCCTTTGCACCGTGACCTGCACGCCCACGGCAGCGACAACAGACGTGTTTGCCGTCGCTGTGCAACCTTCGGTCGACCTTTCTCCGTCGACAGGCAACGTGCTTATCGACTCACCGGGCCGCCCTCCGACGAACTCCCACGGGTGCTGTGCACGGGAACCTGCAACCATCGCCGCCGGCGGCGGCATAATCAAAGCGCTTCGCATGTGTACTCCTAATCGGGTTGGCGTGCGTGAGCTCGCCGGCCTCCGAGTGACAGCTCGGGGGTCGGCACTTTTAGAGCTCGAACGTTTCTGACCGCGCGAGCGCGGCGTCTCTAGGTTTCTCGACCGTCCTTATCGTCTACACGGCGGCTGCTTTCGTCTCGCCGCGTCCGGGAGCACGAGGGTCGCGGGCAGCGCGTACAGACCGCGGCCCGCGGACACGAGCGCGCCGACCCGCTTGAGCTGGTGCAGCATCTGACGTGCTGCGGCCGGGGAGGCCGAGAACTCCGAGATGGCCTCGATAAGCACGGCCACCGTCTGTGGCTTGTTCTCCGCTTCAACCAGAACGTCCATGAGACACGTGCGCGCACGAGTCGGGTCCTGGTGTCGGGAGAAGAGCATCGAGTAGGCGGGCCCAGTCGGGAACTCCCATACCTCGTAGCGGCGGCCGGCGGCGGTCGCGGAACCACGATGGAACCCGTCGTCGTCGTAGCTGTCGGGCAGATCCTCCGTCGGAGCTTCTTCGTGCGCCCTGAGCAGATCAGCGATAAGCGACGCTTCGTGCTCCCGCTCGCGCTCCTGCTCCCGCAGCGCCCGCTGCGCCCGCTGATCGGCCTCCTCCCGCCGCTTGACCTGAGCCGACAGACGCCGACTGACCTTCTGTACCCGCTCCGCCGTCGCGTCTCGGCTGAGGAGCGTATGCGTCCGGCTGCGGCTTGTAGCGGTGATGGTCATGGCTGAAGAGGTTCTACGGAACGGCTACCAACAAGGGGGATAGTGCCTGTGAGCGGGACGTTCGGGAAGCCCTGGGCGAGAACGTGCATCACGTCCGCGAGCGCGGCAGCCAGCGCACCTTTGCTGTTGGCCGACCCGGCCACGGCGATCTCCTACGTGCAACCGGGGTGCTCAGCCGGAGCCCGAGCGCACCCTCGACGCTCGTCAGCTAGCTCGCAGGCCCGGCCCGCGTTGCAGGCGGCGCGACCGCGAGAGCTTTTCCTGCTCCAAGCAGCTCATCGCCCGGTACCTGGTTCGCAACCGTGATCGGACGATCCGCGTGGCGGCGATACCCGTGCGACGACCTGGTTAGGGAATCAGCATCTGCAGGCCTGACAGCGTGCAGTGGGCGGCCTGTAGACGGTGAGCGGTTGGCCACGCTATGCGCGGGCGAGCTAGATCCGACGTCCGGACAGTCGGAACGAAAGCGGCTGCGTGTGACGCCACGGGGAGGTCGCGTCCTGCGGGGCTTGGACGCTGCCAACCGTGAAGCTCCACATGCGAGGCGGTGGCCGCCGGTTCGACTATCTACCGGTGCTCTCCCGGCCATGGCCCGATGAGGTAGAACGGCGGTGTCGAAGCACAGAGCATCTGATTGGAGTCCCGAGTGAACAGGATCCGCAGCCACAGCCGGCTTCCAACGTACGTCACGGCGGTCATCGCTGTCGTCGTTGTCGTCGGGGCGAGCTCGCCGGCCAATGCTGCCACCCGGCCCTGGTCAGATTGCTCCAAGGCCCAAGGCCAGATCGCGTCGCGCTCTGCGCGCGTTCCCCGGGCCATGGACGCTGATCCGACGCTGCGCCGCGTCTTTCTCGACACCAAGCCGAGCACGATCTACCGGCGGCCCAGCACCTCGCTGTGCGGCGACTTCGACGGCGACGGACGCACCGACCGGGCGTTGCTTTACCAGTGCTGCACCGTTTCATCGCCGGCACCGTGGGTGGTCCTGCGAGGACTGCGCGGCGGCTGGCGCATCGCCTACAAGCGGCTATCGGACACGACCTTCCAGCTCCAAAGCGACGGCACTCGTCTCATCACGACCGAGCCGCGGTACTCCCAGTCCGACGCGCTGTGCTGCCCCACTAGGTTGCGGATTGGCACGCTTCGATGGAACGGCGCCCGCTTCGTGCGCACCTTCAGGCGCGAGTACACCCAGGACCAGTAGGTCCTGTTCGGTCGTGGCGCACGATCATCCGAACATCGCGGTGGCGCTTGTCCTGTTGATCTACCTAGGTCTGTGCGTCGTCACCTCAGGGAGCCTGCGAATGTTCGTGATGAGCGTCGGGGCGCTTCTTGCGGGCGGGCTGATCCTCACCATCTCGGTGTCCAATGGTCTTGACTTCAAGTAGCTGAGCAAGGCCTGCAGCGGGCATCCAGCGTCGCGGGGGTTGAGCGGCCCGTCACCAGAGGATCGAGCCGGACTTTCATCGAGCATGGCGCGACCGACGGTCCACAACTCCGTCGCTGCCGGCGCGTTGCAGTCCCCATGGCTGCGCGCCGCTTCGTCTTCGTCGTTCTCATGGCTGCCTGGCTTGGCGGACTGCCGACCGCCGCGCTGGCCAGCGAGCGGCTCGGAGTCGTGAACGTGCTCGCGCCGCTCAGCCCCGACCCAAGCAACGACTCGGCGGTGCTAACGACTGCGCTCGTCGGTGCAGGAGGATTCACCGGCGAGCCGTACCAGGGAGTGATCCTGGGCGATACGGTCCGTACCTCCGACCTGCTCCCCGCCGTCTCCTCCGCAGAGCCAACCGACCTGGCTGCCGACCCAGCCTCGGGTAGCGCTCGTCAGCTTGTCTGGTCGCACTGCCCCGGCGACGACGCTCACGGCTCCCCGACATGCCCGCTGCAGACCTCAACCCAAGGCAGCAGTCCGGTCGCAATGGAGGAGACGCCAGCCGGACGGCAGGACCGGATGCCCGCCATCTACCGCGGCGCCGTTGCATTCGCACGCCGCAGCGTTCAGCACCCCGACCAGTTGCACTTCCTCGCCGCCGATTCCGACCGCTCGGTTCATCTGCACGGCGCAACCGGTAGATGGGGCGCGGCCCGCATCAGCGGCTTGGCGCTTCGTGGACGCACCCTCGCGTACGTCTGGCGCACACAGCCCCCCGCTGGCAAAGGTGCCGATGTCCTGCAACTGCAACGCGTTGGCGGCCGGCCGGAAACCGTGCTCACGATCCCGGCGACTGGCGGGCATCTAATCGGCCCAACTTGGGACGGCGGGCAGTTCTCTTCGGGATCAGGTGGCACGGCTCCTCGTCAAGCACGCTCTATCGCTACCTGCCACGCAGCAAGCACTACGAGAAGGCGGCTGGCCCCACTGGCCTAGCGGCACTCGGCCGCGGGCGCGGCGGCCTGTTCTGGACCGCGGCGCCGGAGGCCTCGATCACGTCCGGAATCTGCAAGCCGTGCACGGTCTACTCCGGAATTGTCCCCACCATGTCCGCAACCGCGCGGCCACGGTAACGAGCCTCTGCCTCGGGAACATCTTCCGGCGTGCCGGCGCCCCGGCCCCCCACAACCCGATCTTGAGGTCGAGCTCGAGTGACTGCAAAGACGTCGTGATGTTCAGCCCCTCGCGATCTCCTACCACCTGTTGGCGACGCTCATCTGACCCTCTCGGTCGACAGTACGGACTTGCCTTCGCGCTGAAGTTCCACGAGCGCAGGAGAGGCGCGTGACGCGGTGCGCCCCTCAGCACCGCAGCCAGTTGGTCGTATAGACCGTGAGCAAAGGGGTTTCGTCCTCGTCGGCGGGTTCCGGTGTGGGCCTTTCCGGCTCGAGGGGATCAGCGCTCATGCCGTGACACGGTGGGCGCCCGTGCGCGGACTGCCAAGCTGCGCGCGCCGGACTGGTGACCGTCGTCCCCCGGAGCCGGTCGGTGACCAGGCGGATCGGCCAGCGCCGCCCTCCGCCTTCTCCGACGCGTAAGGCGGCGGGCAGAACAGCGCACTTGCGGCACAGCGACCGCGACGCCCCCAGCAGCCTGCCTGCGGGAGGAACGGCGGGCACGACTATTTGGGGGGAAACGGCAGGCCCTCGTCGTCTCTGGCGGGGTGCGAACGAACGTACGTTCGTCTGGTCTGTCCGGTGCGTGCGAGAAGCTGCGTGTTGATCACGACTTCTCCGAGATGCGCCCAATGACCCTCGTCTCCCCTACAGCGCACGTCCGCAGCGGGTTCGAAGCTCGTTTCTCGATCCGTCGTGACCTACAGAAGTTCGAGGGCGCGATCTTCGCGTTCAGCGTCAGCCTCGCGGAGCTGCCAGCCGAGTCTTGCTTGCGCGCCTCCGGTTACCTGAGGAACCGATTTGTGATGAGACCGGCCTCGCGGCGCGCGCCAAGCAAGGCGACCCCTAGCGCGGGCGCCGCGTGAAGCCTGCAGGGCGCCAGCCAGCAGCCGCCGTGTACACCGCTTCGGTCGGCACGTTCACCGCAGGCGGACTCGAGGGCGTCTGTTCCACGCCGACTCTGGCTGCAGCACGCGTGCAGCGCGCCATCGACGAGCTCATCAAGGCGGCCACCGCCAAAGGAACACTGTCGGACGGGCCCAACCTGGCGCTGGACACGCGCGGAATGCCGCACGGCCTGTGGTGGGACATCACCCGGTGGGATGTCGACGGCGAGTCGGTCACCGTAGCGACGTCAGAAACGCCCGGCGACACCGGCCTTCCGGAAGGCGACTTGTGACGAGCGAGTCAGCCAGCCAAAGGTGCGTGGACAGCAGCCATGAACCGAGCCCTCCCCGGCGGGGGCGTGGCTCCGGTGAGCGCGTCGCTTACCTCGCCGGAAGCACGTCGCCCCCTACTGCCGCCTCAACGAAAGCCGACACCGTATGACCACGATCACGCTCACCCCAGCGATGAGCAGCCGCGACTACCTCCAGACTGAAGAGCGCTTGATCGCCGAGATCCGCAAGCACGTCAGCAACGGCGCCACGGTCCACGTGAGCTTGTCTTCACCAAAGCTTGCAGATGTTGCCCCCGCCGGCTCGCTCCAAGCGGCGGCATCAGCGGCGGAGCCCGATGAGCTAGAGGGGGTCCGAGATCAGTGTCGGCAGTTCATCGCCGACCTAGATCGCAGCGAACGGTTACTTCAGGAAATGCGAACGGATGTCTTGCGCAGTCGCGACCAGCTGCACAGGTTGACCAGCCGCGATCAGCGACTGGTCGAAGCGCACATCGTGCTGTGGACGCGGGCTCTAAGCGATTCGCCACTCCCCCAGCTGCAGCGGCTGCTGTCCCTCCTCCGCGACCGGTCCCTACCGACCAGCAGCGACAGACCGCTGTACGAGCCGCGATGATTGCCGCCAAGGTCCATGCGCCGGACAGCGGTAGCCTGCCAGCGCCGGCTGAGCGAACCGACCGCGCGATCCGACTTCCTGCTCTCGGCAGCGTGCGCATCACCTGCCTCCGGATCGAGCCTCCGCGCCGCACACGAACCGGGCGCCGGGGGTGCTGCATGCGGCAACGCTCTCGCGGCGTGGAACGACTGTCGCGTTGGCAGGCGTGACCGGAAACCGGCGAGGGGAACGCGTGGAACGTGACGAGGACTGGGTCGTCTTTGACCCCCAGATTCGCGGCGGGGAGCCCATCGTGCGCGGCAGCCGCATTAGCCCGTACACCCTGGTCATGCGCCTGGAGCACGGTGAGTCCGACGAGGTGCTCGACGATGACCTTCCACATATCCCGCCAGAGGGCCGCGAGGCAGTCAAGCGATGGGTTCAGCAAAACCCGCGCCAACGCCCGCTCATCGAGCCCCTCCCCGCTACCGACGAGCCCGACCCCGGTGCCTGACAGCACCGCGCTTTCGCACGCCAGCGCGCCAGCTCACCAGCTCACCAGCGCGATTGCCGAGGCGAGGCGTGCTTCGGTGAAAGGACTGCGGGCGACGGCGGTCTTCGCTGGCGGCCGCGTGGACGGGTGGCGCCGATCAGCGACCATCAACTCGCCGAGCAGCTGCAGACGTCGCAGAGCGCATCCAACAGTTCATCGCTGCGATGGCGCCGCCTACCAGCGGACAGTGAAGGTCGCTCGCGCCAGGCCAAAGCGCGAGCGCTATGACCCGGTCATCGGCGGCCCTC
Source organism: Solirubrobacterales bacterium (assembly GCA_025963955.1). Taxonomy (GTDB): domain Bacteria; phylum Actinomycetota; class Thermoleophilia; order Solirubrobacterales; family Solirubrobacteraceae; genus Paraconexibacter. The sequence goes on along the minus strand of JAOPZU010000256.1, from coordinate 1,004 downwards.
GGGAACACGACGGGCCTCAGGAGCACGTCACGGGAATGCCACCGCTGTAGCGGCGCTGAAAATGAGTCGTCCCCGCGCCCGCATCGGTGATCCAGCGACAGTCCCATCCACCGCGAGCGCGGTGGCAGCGGACGGCGACCAGAACGTGGCGGCAGTGCTCTTCCTGCTGGTGTTTGAGTAGGTCCTCAGCAAGCGCCCGCGTGGCGACATCCGCCACGTCAACTGCGAGCTCTTTCGGGATCGCGGATCCCCGTGTCCAGCCGACCGGAACCGCCGGTTTCTGTGCCGGCGAATGGCGGGTGCTCCCGCACCCGAGCATGCCGAGGCCGAGCAAGCTCACCACGGCCGCGATGGTTCTGCCCTTCATGCCTTCCGACCTTACGTCGGCGGCCGGCATCTGGCCGCCGTATGGCCAACGGCGAGATTTCAACCGCATCAGATGCGGGGGGTCCGATGACGAGAACGCGGAAGCCGGTTGAGCCTCCAAACCGCCGAGCGGTCGGCGTCGATGCCGCCGAGGCCATGTTGTCTACACGGCGCTCAGCGGCACCGTCCGTGCCGTTGCTTTGGTGAGTTGAACGAGCTCATCCTGCGCGCGCGCGAGCGCCGTGGCTAGCGGCCAGGGGTCATCAACGATGTCGCGGTCAGCGACGATGCCGAAGTGGAGGCTGCCGCAGTAGCTCATCACGGTGATGTTCAGCCCGACGCCGTGCAGGATCGCCGAGACGGGATACAGCTCTTTGAGTTGTGCTCCTGCGAGGAACAGGGGCGTGGGTGAGCCGGGGACGTTGGAGATCACGGTGTTCACCGGGGCCTGGCTCGGGTGGCGTGCGGCGATGAGGGTCGTCACGCGTGCGGCGCGCCCGAAGATGGCGGGCGGTATGACCGTATTGGCGTCTTGCAGGACGGAGGCAGGGACCGCCTGGTGACGGTTCTTGGCTGCAGCCATCGACTGGTGGGCGGCGGCGAGCCGTTCCTGGGGAGTGTCGAGGTGGGTGGGGATC
>JAOPZU010000231.1 GCA_025963955.1 Solirubrobacterales bacterium | reverse complement strand
GGGCCACCCGCCGGGACAGCGCCTCGTCGCCGACGCCGCCCGGGCGCCGGTCGGGGAAGTCCCTGGCGAGGCCGTCGAGCAGCACGCGAGCCGTCTCCCCGACGAAGGCGTCGGGCGCGATGGTGGTGCCGATGGGCCGGGGCCGATCCTGCAGGGCGAACGCCACGACCAGCAACGCCAGCAGCACAGGGAGGAACGACGCCCGGTAGATGCGCGGGTCGAGCATGGGCCCCTGCGAGGGTAGTTCCCCGAGGTGTCACCATGTAGCGCGAGCGGCTGCACGGGATCCGGGTACGCGGGCCCACGGCCCCTCCGGTCACCGTCCCCCTGCATGCCAGACCACATCCCGCGCATCCTGCTGGCCGACGACGAGCAGTCGATCCAGACCCTGCTCAGCTACCCGCTGCAGAAGGACGGCTACGAGGTCGTGCGGGCCTCCGACGGTCGCGAGGCGCTGGCGCGGTTCGGCGAGCAGAGCTTCGACCTGGTCGTCCTCGACGTGATGATGCCGCGCATGGTCGGGCTGGAGGTCTGCCGCCGGCTGCGAGCCAAGAGCTCGGTCCCCATCATCATGCTGACGGCGAAGGCCGAGGAGATCGACAAGGTCCTCGGCCTCGAGCTCGGGGCGGACGACTACATCACCAAGCCCTTCTCGATGCGGGAGTTCCGCTCGCGCGTGAAGGCGACGCTGCGCCGCGCCGGCATGACGCGTGAGGCGGGTGTCGACGGCGACGCGGAGCCGGTGCTGGAGGTGCTGGAGCTGCAGATCGACCTCGCCCGGCGCAGCGTGCGGGTCCGGGGGGCGGAGGTCCGCACGACCTTCGTCGAGTTCGAGATCCTCACCGCGCTGGCGCAGTCCCCCGGCCGGGTCTTCACCCGGGAGATGCTGCTGACGCGGATCTGGGGGGACAGCGCCTACCGCGACCCGCGCACGATCGACGTGCACATCCGGCACCTGCGCGAGAAGCTCGAGCTCGACGCGAAGGACCCCGAGTACCTCTTCACGGTGCGCGGGGTCGGCTACCGCTTCCGCGACAGCCGCTGAGCGGGACGCTGACGGCGTGAACGGCGTGCACCTGGACTCGCTGCGCCTGCGGCTGTCGCTGCTGTTCGCGCTCATCGCGATCGCCGTGCTGGGGCTCGTGTACGTCGCCGTCGTCCCCGGTCTCCAGGCGCGCTTGGTCGCCGACAAGCTCACCGACCTGACGTCGATCGGGCGGCGCTTCAGCCCGCAACTGCAGAAGTCCGTCGGCAGCAGCGTCCGCGCGCCGCGCATCAACGCCCTGGTCCGCCAGATCGCCGACCAGTCCTCCGCGCGGGTCACCGTCCTGCTCGTGGTCTCCGGCAGCCGGCTGCAGCTGACCCCGCAGTACGACTCCTTCAGCGCCGTGAAGATCGACCTCGACTTCGCGCTGGCGTCCGTGGCGGCGCAGACGCGGCGCACGGTCTCGGGCACGGAGGTGACGTCGGGCGGCCGGGTCGGCGAGGTCGCGATCCCGCTCACCTTCTCGCGCGGGAAGCACCGCCCCCCGGCGGTCGGCAACGTCGTCGTCTTCTCCGCCCCGCTGCGCGACGCCGAGCGCGCGGTGGCGGTCGTCCGGGCGCGCGTGCTGGCCGCGGCAGGGTTCGCGCTGGCGCTCGCGGTCCTGGCCGGCGTGCTCGTCGCCGCGACGCTCAGCCGCCGCGTCGCCCGCCTGGAGCGCGTGGCCATGCGCGTGGCGGCGGGCGACTTCACGACGACCTTCCCCGTCGACCGCGACGACGAGCTCGGCCGCCTGGCGGCCACGCTGGAGGACATGCGCGGGCAGCTCGCCGAGCTCGACGGCGCCCGCAAGCGCTTCATCGCCACCGCCTCCCACGAGCTGCGCACGCCGATCTTCTCGCTCGGCGGGTTCCTCGAGCTGATCCAGGACGAGGAGCTCGACGAGGAGACGCGCGACCGCTTCCTCGGGCAGGTGCGCACCCAGGTCGACCGCCTGGGCAAGCTCGCCACCGACCTGCTGGATCTCTCCAAGCTCGAGGCAGGCTCGCTCGAGCTGCGGCTCGAGCCGACCGACCTCTCGCTCGTCGTCCGTGCCGTGGCCAGTGAGTTCGAGCCGCGGCTGCAGGCGCACGACTCCAACCTGGAGCTGCGGCTACCGGGGTCCCGGCTGCGGGCGCTGTGCGACCCTGAACGGGTGGCCCAGGTCCTGCGTATCCTCATCGCCAACGCCCTGACCCACACCCCGCCGGGCACGGACATCGTGCTCACCGCAGGTCGGCGGGACGGACACGTCCGCCTCGGGGTCGGCGACTTCGGCCCGGGTATCCACCGCACCATGCTGCCCAACATCTTCGAGCCGTTCTTCACCTCCGACGACGCCCAGGGCTCCGGCCTCGGGCTCGCCATCGCGCACGAGCTGGCCGAGCGCATGGACGGGGACCTGCTCGTCGAGAGCCAGCCCGGCCGCACCACCTTCACCCTGGAGCTTCCCGCATGACCCACCGCCCGCTCGCCGCCGCCTCCGCTGTGGCCACCGCCGCCGTCCTGCTCGTCACCGGCTGCGGCGGCTCGTCCGCCAAGGACGCCGGCAGCACCGCGTCCACCGGCACGACCGCGGCCTCCGTGGCCGCCGCCGCGGAGCCGGACACGCGCGCCGGCGCCGTCACCGGGACGACCGCGTTCGATCCGCAGACCATCTTCCGGCGGGACTCCCCCGGGGTCGTGACGATCATCAGCGCCGGGCTCAAGAGCGGCGGCGCGTCCGACCAGTCCGGCGGCCTGGGCTCCGGCTTCGTGATCTCGCGCGACGGCGAGGTGGCGACGAACGCGCACGTCGTGACGAGCGGCGAGGGGGCGGGCATCCACGAGGCCTCGCGCGTGTACGTGAAGTTCAGCGACGGCAACGAGGTCGACGCGAAGGTCGTGGGCTTCGACCCGTTCGCCGACGTGGCGCTGCTGAAGATCGATCCGTCCGGCCTGGACCTCAAGCCGCTGGCCCTCGGCTCGACCAAGGGCGTGGCGGTCGGCGCGCCCGTCGCGGCCATCGGCTCGCCGTTCGGCGAGGAGCAGTCGCTCTCGATCGGCGTCATCTCTGCGACGGAGCGCTCGATCGACTCGCTCACCGGCTTCTCCACGTCGGGCGCGATCCAGACGGACGCGGCGATCAACCACGGCAACTCGGGCGGCCCGCTGCTCGACGCCAAGGGCAGCGTGCTCGGCATCAACTCGCAGATCCGCACCGAGAGCGGCGACGGCACCGGCGTTGGCTTCGCGGTCCCGGTGGACGCGGTCAAGCGCTCGCTCGCGCAGCTGCGCACGGACGGCGAGGTCCACTACGGCTACCTCGGCGTCTCCAGCCGCGCGCTCTACCCGCAGGCGGCCAAGCACTTCCGGCTTCCCGTGGACACGGGCGTCTGGGTGCAGCAGGTGCCGCCGGGCGGCCCGGCCGCCGACGCCGGCATCCGGGCCGGCGGGAAGGCCGACGAGACGACCTTCCAGGAGCTGCCGTGGACCAAGGGCGGGGACATCATCGTCGGCGTGAACGGCACGAAGATCGTCAACGACAGCGACCTGGCGCAGGCCCTGCTCCCCTTCTCCCCCGGGGACAAGGTGACGCTCAAGATCTACCGCGGGCAGCAGCAGAAGGACGTCGACGTCACCCTGGGGGAGCGCCCGCTCACCACGCCGCCGAGCGGCTGAGGGTGAGGATCACGGGGTCCGGATATACCCTGGCCGGATGAGCGAACCCGAGGAACGGACCCCCCTCGTCCTGGTGTCCAACCGCGGGCCCGTCACCTTCCAGGACGACGGGTCCGTCGTGCGCGGCACGGGCGGCCTCGTCACCGCCCTCACCGGCCTGGCGTCCCACCGCCCGGTGACGTGGATCGCGTCGGCGATGACGCCGATGGACGCGATCCGCGCCCGCGAGGCCAACGGCCCGATCACGGTCCGCTCGCCCGTCGGCGGCGAGTACCAGGTCCGCTACGTCGCCTCCGACCCCGAGGCCTACGAGCAGTTCTACAGCGTGTTCGCGAACCCCATGCTGTGGTTCATCCAGCACTACCTGTGGGACCTGTCGAACGCGCCGGACGTGCGCGCGAACGAGATCGCCGCGTTCGACTACGGCTACCAGGTGGTCAACGAGGACCTCGCCCGCGCCGTGGTCGAGGAGATCCGCGGCATCGACGCGCCCGTCGTCATGGTCCACGACTACCACCTCTACACGCTGCCGGCCATGGTCCGCGCCGAGCGCCCGGACGTCTTCCTGAGCCACTTCGTGCACATCCCGTGGACGCAGTCGGACGCCTGGCGCGTTCTGCCGACCGCGACGCGCAACGCGGTGTACGAGGGCCTGCTGGCCAACGACATCATCGGCTTCCACACCACGTCCTACCGCAACAACTTCCTGCAGTGCTGCCGGGACTTGATGGGCCTGGACATCGACTTCAACGCGGGGATGGTCCACTTCCAGGGGCGTGAGGTGTGGGTCCGCGTGTACCCGCTGCCGATCGACGCGCGCGCCACCCAGCAGCTCTCGCGGACCGCCCGCGTGAAGGAGTTCGAGACCGAGCTGCTGCGCCGCCGCCGCGACCACCTGATCCTGCGCGTCGACCGGGCGGACCTCTCCAAGAACATCCTGCGGGGCTTCAGCGCCTTCGACCTGTTCCTCGACCAGCACCCCGAGTTCCGCGAGCGCGTCACCTTCATCGCGCAGCTGATGCCCTCGCGGACGGACGTGCCGGAGTACGCGGAGTACCTGGAGAAGATCGAGGCGCTCGTGGCCGTCGTGAACCACCGCCACGGCACGCCGGACTGGATGCCGATCCAGCTCAAGCTCCGCGACGACCTCGACGAGGCGCTCGCCGCCTACAAGAACTACGACGTGCTGCTGGTCAACGCGATGTTCGACGGCATGAACCTCGTGGCGAAGGAGGGGCCCCTCGTCAACGAGCGTGGCGGGGTCTCGATCCTGTCGGAGAACACGGGGGCCCACGAGGAGCTCGGGGAGTTCGCGCTGAGCGTCAACCCGTTCGACATCCAGGAGCTCGCCGTGTCGATCCACACGGCGCTGACGATGGGCGAGACCGAGCGCCAGCGGCGCCTGGCCGGCCTCAAGGAGATCGTCACCGCGCGCGATCCGGGCGACTGGATCGACGACCAGCTGGCGGACATCAAGGCGAAGGGCGCGTCGCTGGCGACCTGAGGCGTTCGCGCGCCCGCTCCTTCAGCCGCCGAACTCCCGCCGACCGCCGAACTCGGTGCCGCGCGGTGGGGGCGG
>JAOPZU010000230.1 GCA_025963955.1 Solirubrobacterales bacterium | reverse complement strand
AGGCCACCCGCGAGCGGCCCACTCCGGCGCGCCCGCGCCCCGGCGGCGCGCCCGTCGACCGGCGTGCCCACTGGCAGGCCCGCCTGGCCGCGTACACCCGTGAGGACGGCAGCGCCGTCAAGCACTGAGCCCCCGGCCGCGTGCCCACATGACGGCACGGCGGCGCGGGGCGGCTACGGTCGGTCGGGTGGCCGACTTCCCGACCGACCCCTGGGTGCTGACCGAGCGCGGCATCGACCTCGACGCGCTCGGACGCGGTGAGTCGCTGTTCGCCCTCTCCAACGGGCACCTGGGCCTGCGCGGCAACCTCGACGAGGGCGAGCCGCGCCACCTGAGTGGCACCTACCTGAACGGCTTCTACGAGTCCTACCCGCTGGAGTACGGGGAGCGCGGCTTCGGGTTCGCGGAGGACGGGCAGGTCGTCGTCAACGTCACGGACGGCAAGCTCATCCGCCTGCAGGTCGAGGACGAGCCGCTGGACGTCCACCGCGGCGCGCTGGAGGAGCACGAGCGCAGCCTCGACTTCCGCACCGGCATCCTCACGCGCCGCCTGATCTGGCGCTCGGCCGGTGGCCATCGCGTGCGCGTCACGAGCCGTCGCCTGGTCTCCCTGAGCCTGCGCAGCGTCGCCGCCATCTCCTACGAGGTGGAGGCGCTCGACGAGCCCGTCCGCATCGCGCTGCAGAGCAACCTGCAGGCGAACGAGCGGCAGACCCACTCCACCGACGACCCGCGCGCCGCCCACGGCCTCCAGGACACGCTGAAGCCGTGCCTGGACAAGGCGAACGGCAAGCGCGTCGTCCTGGCCCACCGCACCCGCAACTCCGGACTGGCCGTCGCGGCCGGGATGGACCACGTCATCGAGCAGGACGGCCACGACGCCTCGCTGCTGGTCGCCTCGGAGGAGGACTTCGGGCGCTTCACGCTGTCGACCGAGCTCGCGCCGGGCAAGCCGCTGCGCCTGAGCAAGTTCCTGGCCTACCACTGGTCCGGGCAGCAGACGGTGGAGTGGCTGCGCGATCAGGTCGACGCGAGCCTGGAGAGCGCGCGGGACGAGGGCTTCGCGGGGCTCGCCGAGAGCCAGCGGGCGACGCTCGACCGCTTCTGGACGCACGCCGACATCGAGATCGACGGGGACGACGAGCTGCAGCAGGCGCTGCGCTTCGCGATGTTCCACCTGGCCCAGTCCTCCCTGCGCGGTGAGGGTCGCGCCCTGGCGGCCAAGGGCCTCACGGGCACGGGCTACGACGGCCACGCGTTCTGGGACACCGAGGCCTACGTGCTGCCCGTGCTCACCTACTCGGTGCCGCACGTCGTGCGCGGGGCGCTGGAGTGGCGGCACTCCACGCTGCCGCTGGCTCGCGAGCGCGCGGCCGAGCTCGGCCTGGCCGGCGCGACGCTGCCGTGGCGGACGATCCACGGCGAGGAGTGCTCGGCCTACTGGCCCGCGAGCACCGCCGCCTTCCACGTCAACGCCGGCGTGGCCGGCGCGGTCGTCCGGTACATCACCGCCACGGGCGACGAGGAGTTCAGCGCCGGCCCGGGCCTCGAGCTGCTCGTCGAGTCCGCCCGCCTGTGGCGCAGCCTCGGGTTCCACGACGACGCGGGCGCGTTCCACCTGCCGGGCGTCACCGGCCCCGACGAGTACTCGGCGCTCGTCGACGACAACGTCTACACGAACCTCACCGCGCAGGCGAACCTCCGCGCGGCGGTCGCCGCGGCCGAGCGCCACGGGGAGGAGGCCACGGCCCTCGGCGTCGGCGCGGAGGAGCGGGCGGCCTGGCAGGCGGCGGCGGAGGCGATGCACGTGCCGTTCGACGAGGCCCGCGGGCTGCACCCGCAGGACGCTGCCTTCCTCGACCACCAGACGTGGGACTTCGCGGGCACACTGCCCGAGGACTACCCGCTGCTGCTCCACTACCCCTACGTGTTGCTGTACGCGCGGCAGGTCGTCAAGCAGTCCGACCTCGTGCTGGCGATGCACGTACGCGGGGACGCGTTCACCGCCGAGCAGAAGCGGCGCAACTTCGATTACTACGAATCGATCACCGTGCGCGACTCGTCGCTCTCCGCCTGCACCCAGGCGGTGCTCGCCGCGGAGGTGGGGCACCTGTCGCTCGCGATGGACTACCTGCGCGAGGCGGCGTTCATGGATGTGCGCGACCTGGCGCGCAACACGAGCGACGGCGTGCACATGGCGTCGCTGGCGGGCGCGATCATCGCGGTGGTCGCCGGCTTCGGCGGCTTCCGCGACCATGGCGGCGAGCTGAACTTCCGGCCGCGCCTGCCGGCCGACATCGAGCGGCTGGCGTTCCCGCTCACCGTCCGCGGGGCGGTGCTGCGGGTCGAGCTCGCGGACGGCCAGGTCACCTACCGCGTGGACGGCGAGGGCAGCATCACGCTGCACCACGAGTCCGAGCGGATCGAGGTCACTGCGGACGCGCCGGCCGTCCGGCCGCTGGCGCAGTGGCCCGGGGACGAGGCGCCGCCCGGCCAGCCCGCCGGCCGCGAGCCCGGCGTCGTCCGGGCCGACGGCTCGGACGCGCACCGCGGGGCCGGCTCGCGCCGGTCCTCCGGCGCCTAGGCGTTCGGCGGCTTCGGGATGGGGTGCTGCGCCAGCGCGGTCGCGGTGTGGAAGAGCACGTGCGCCATGGCCTCGCCGGTGGAGTGCGTCCACTCGCGGTCCTCGGAGGTGCGGTACTCCTCCTCGCCCGGGCCGGGCCCCTTGTTCCAGTAGGTCCACGCCTGGCCGGGGATCGTGAAGCCGAGGTCGATCGCGGCCTGGGCGATCTCGGCGATGACGTGGTGGGCGCCGTCCTCGTTGCCGACGACGATCACCCCGGCCACCTTGTTGAAGCACACCGGCGTGCCGTCCGCCGTGGTCTCGGAGATCAGCGCGTCCATCCGCTCGAGTGCCTGCTTGACGACGCTCGACGGCTGGCCGAGCCACGTGGGGGAGCCGAACACCACGATGTCCGCCGCCAGGACCTTCTCGCGGACCTGCGGCCACGCGTCGCCGTCGCGCACCGCGTCCGACTGGACGCCGAAGGCGATGTCCAGATCGGCGAGCCGTACGTGCTCCACGTCGACGCCGAACGCGCTGAGCTGCTGCGCGACGTGGGCGTTCAACTCCGCGGTGCTCGACGGTGCCGGGGACGGCTTGAGCGTGGCGTTCAGGAAGAGGGCGCGCATGACCGGGCGTACCCGGCCCGCGGCGCGCGACGCTAGGAGGCGGCCACCTGGCGCAGCCGCGGGGTGACGTCCGCGTCGGCGGCGTCGATGCGCTCGGCCATGTGCTGCAGCGCGGCGCGTAGCAGCCGCGAGACGTGCATCTGCGAGATGCCGAGCTGCCCGGCGATCTCAGACTGGGTCAGGCCCTCGGCGAAGCGCAGGTGCAGGAGCTTGCGCTCGCGCTGCTGCAGGCCCGCCATCCCGGTGTGCAGCACGAGCCGGCGCTCGACCTGCTCGAAGCCGGCGTCCTGAGAGCCGAGCAGATCGAGCTCAGAGCGCTCCTCGTCGATGGGGGCGTCGAGCGACACCGCGGTGTAGTTGCGGGCCGCGGCCATCGACTCGAGGACCTGCTCGACGGTCACGTCGGCCGCGTCGGCGAGCTCCGGCACGGACGGCGTGCGCTGCAGCTCGCGCGTGAGACGCTCGCGGACCTTGGACAGCATCGCGTCGCGCTCCTGCAGATCGCGCGGCACGCGCACGGACCAGCCGTGGTCGCGGAAGTGGCGCCGGATCTCGCCCGTGATGTTCGGGATCGCGAAGGTCGCGAAGCGCACCCCGCGGTCGACGTCGAAGCGGTCGACCGCCTTCACCAGGCCGATCGAGCCCGCCTGGACGAGGTCGTCGTAGTTCTCCCCGCGGGCGGCGTAGCGCCGCGCGACGTGGTGCACCAGCGGCATCGCGTGCTCGATGAAGCGCGCGCGGGCGGCGTAGTCGCCGTCGCGGTGGAAGCGGATGAGCAACTCGTCTTCTGACATGCGGGAGCGGGACTCTTGGTGACTCATGACAGACGATTTCCGGTGGAATACGTGATGCTCCACAGGCTCCCCCCGGTGCGCGCCGCTGAAACCCCCGCGGTCAGCACGCCGCTGCCGAGGCGGTTGACGGCCCGCGATTCTGGGGACCCGTACCACCGAGGACCTGCATGCCATGACGCCGACACCCGCCTTTGCGCTCTCGCTGCCCGCCCGGGCCGCGTCGGTCACGGTCGTCCGCCACGTCCTGGGCGGCGTCCTGGGCGTCTGGCCCGTGAGCCAGGAACTGCTCGACGACGTGCAGATCGCGGTGACCGAGGCGTGCGCGAACGTCGTCACCCACGCCTACCTCGACCTCCCGCCCGGGACGGTCGACGTGACGGGCGACGTCGTCGACGAGCGGGTGGTGATCGCGGTCCGCGACCACGGGCGCGGCATCGTGCCGCGGACGGACTCCCCGGGTCTCGGCATGGGCCTGCCGCTGATCGCCGCTCTCACCGAGCACCTGTGGACGGGCCTGCTCGACGACGGTGTCCACGAGGTGCGCATGACCTTCCCGAAGGACCCCGCGTGAGCGACAGCCGGCCCGAGGTCGACCTCGTGCCGACGTCCTCGCTCGAGCGCGCGCGGCTGAGCGTCGCCTGCGGGCCGCTCGGCCGGGCGCTCGTGGGCCGCTTCGTGGCGGCGCTCGGCGCGGAGACCCGCCTGGCCGTCGACCGGGTCGACGAGGCCTGCCTGATCGCCGAGGCGGTCGCGGACCGCTGCACCGAGCTGACGCCGGACGGCGAGCTGCAGCTGGCGGTCGCCGTGCACGAGGACCGGCTGGAGCTGCGGCTC
>JAOPZU010000209.1 GCA_025963955.1 Solirubrobacterales bacterium | reverse complement strand
GGTCGCCCCCGCGGCCACCGCGGTGTGGGCCGCCGACGGCTCCGGCGCACGGACCACGCGGGTAGCCTCCGTCCCCGGGATCGCCGTGCGGGTGAGCGCCGTCGCGTCCGCGACGCCCTGGGCGCCGTCGACGATGGCGCGGCCCATGGCCTCGGCGTTCGGGAAGCGGTCCGCGGCGTCGAGCGCGAGCGCCCGGTCGACCGCGAGCGACAGCTCCTCCGGGATGTCCGGGTCGAGCTCGTGCAGGAAGGCCGGCGCCTCGCGCTGCTGCTTGAGCGCCAGCTCGGTCAGCGACGCCGCTTCGTATGGCAGCCGCCCCGAGAGCATCTGGTAGGCGACGACGCCGAGGGCGTAGAGGTCGGCCTGCGGGCCCGCGTCCTCGCCGCGGGCCTGCTCCGGCGCCAGGTAGGAGGCGGTCCCCAGGACGGAGCCCACCTGGGTGATGGAGGACTCCTCGGCGCTCAGCGCCTTGGCGATGCCGAAGTCGGCGAGCTTGACCACGCCCTCGTCCGAGCGCAGCAGGTTGCCCGGCTTGACGTCGCGGTGCACCACCCCGTTGCGGTGCGCGTAGGCCAGGCCCGCACACGCCTGGATGACCAGGTCGACGGCCTCCTTGACGACGAGGCGGCCCTCCTCGCGCAGCAGCTCCGCGCCCGAGCGGCCGCGGACGACCTCCATGACGATGTAGTGCCGGCCACTGACCTCGTCGAGCCCGAAGTCGAAGACCTGCACGACGTTGGGGTGCACGAGCCGGGCGGCGGCGAGCGCCTCCCGGCGGAAGCGGGAGACGAACTGGGGGTCGTCGGCCAGGTGCTCGGCCAGGAGCTTGACGGCGACGTAGCGCTCCAGGCGGCGGTCGAGCGCCAGCTGCACCGTGGACATGCCGCCGACGCCCAGGCGTTCACCGAGTTCGTACCGATCGACGATGAGCTGGCCTGCCATCACGGGACATACCCCCCGGAACGCCGATGGTCACGGTGGGAGCCGTCGCCCGGCGCCAAGACGGGCGGGGCCGCGCGGAACCCGGTCCCCGGATCCACGCCACCGGTGTCCGGCGGTACGGGGGTCGCCGGGTCGGTCGTCGGGCCGGTGGGGGAGACGCCACCGCTCGGATCGGTCTGCGTCGGGTCGACCGGGGTGGACGGGCTCGTCTCCTGCGTCCCGGTGTCCGTCGGGACGCTCGGCGTCGGCTCCGCGGTGCTCGTCGTCTCCGGCACGACGGTCTCGGTGGTCGGCACCGTCTCCTGGGTGACCGCCGGCGCGGCGGCCGCGCACTCCTGCTGCGACTGGCCCGACAGCTTCCCGATGCCGTTCAGGATGCGGCTCTTCAGCCGGGGGTCGACGGCCTTCGGCAGGTTGTCGACGGCGCTGCGGGCGCGCTCGACGGCGGCCCGCGCCCGGCCGCACTCCTTCGCGTCCACCGCGGTCTGCACGGCACCGAGGTCGCTCTTCAGGGCCGAGGCGTCGGAGGCCGGGAGCAGGTTGGAGCGGTCGCCGCAGCCCGTGGCGAAGGCGGCGCCCGCGCCCAGCACGAGCGCGCAGAGGTGGGGGACGATCCGCATCGTCACTGACCGTACTGAAGGCGATCGGCGAGCGACGCAGGCAGTCCGGCGGCGCGGATCGCCGCTTGTGCGCCCTCCACGTCGTAGGCCGTCCGCTGCCACGTCGCCTGCCCGGTGGTGGTGTCCAGGGTGAGCCAGGACGCCCGCGGGTCCCCGTCGCGGGGCTGCCCGACGCTGCCCGGGTTCAGCAGCCACTCGCCGTCCGCGACGTCCAGACCGCCGAGAGTGGGGGGCACGGCGACGGACGGGTGGCCCTCCACGCGGCCGAAGGCGCCCGCGACGTGGGAGTGACCGACGATGCACACGCGCTGCGGCGCGGCGTCGAGGCACAGGTCGGCCAGCGCCGCGGTGATGACGTACTCCCAGACCGGGTGCCGCGGACTGCCGTGGTAGAGCCCGACGCCGGCGCGCTCCGCCAGGCTGTCCAGGGGCGCCAGGACGGCCACGGCCTCGGGGGTCAGGACGGACGCCGTCCACTGCGCCGAGACGCGCGCCCGCGGCGAGAACTCCTCGATGGACAGGCGCCCGACCGCCGCCAGATCGTGGTTGCCGCCCAGGAGCGCGTCGCAGCGCTCGCGCGCGAGGGCGACGCAGGCGTTCGGCTCCCCGCCGTAGCCGACGACGTCGCCCAGGCACCAGCGCTCGTCGACCCCGGCGGCGTCCGTGGCGTCGAGCACCGCCTCGAAGGCCTGGCGGTTGGCGTGGATGTCGGACAGGACGGCGACGAGCATGGCGATGGGGATGGGGCGGGGGTGGTAGACCTCCCGAGGTGGACCCTCGGAAGCTGCGCCTGGGCGTCGCCGTGCTCGCGGCCCTCGGGGCGGCGGAGGTGGCGGTCCATCTCCTGGCGCCGCACGACGGCGCGCTGACACCACGGTCCGTTGACCTGGAAGCGTACTTCAGCCGCGCCACGCTGCACCGTCTGCGGGACTACGCGGACGGTCAGCTGTGGCTCTCGCTGCTCGGCCTGGTGCTGCCGGCGCTGGTCCTGGGGTGGCTCGTGCGGCGGCCGCCGCGGGTCCTCGACGATCCGGGGGACCGGCGCCCGCTACTGCGT
>JAOPZU010000205.1 GCA_025963955.1 Solirubrobacterales bacterium | reverse complement strand
CCGGAGCACCGGTCGCCGGGACGACCGCCGGCTCGTCGTGCACCGGGGAGGGGAGCGTCCGGACGAGCAGCGTCCGCCCGACCACCGAGCGGTTGCCCGCCGCGTCCACCGCCCGCACCGCATAGCGGTAGCGGCGGTCCGCGCGAAGCCGGCCGTCCGCGAACCGGCGTCTGCGGGTGCGTGCGACGCGACGGCCGTCGCGCCACACCTCGTAGACGGCCACGCCACGGTCGTCGTGGGCCGGGGCCCAGGTCAGCGTCAGCCCGTCCGGGCCGACCGCGGAAGCGCGCAACCGGGCCGGAGCGGACGGACGGGAGCGGTCCTTGCGAAGCAGGGGGCGGGCCATCCTCGCGAGTATCGGTGCAGTTCCGGGCGTGCCCGCTCCCACCGCGGTCCCAACGGACAGGTGTCCGATTGCGCTCTACCGGATACACCCAAAGCGCGAAGCCCGAGGACCGCCCCCACGGTAGTCTTCGCCTCATTGCCCCGGCCGCGAGCGCGCGCCGGGGACTTTCGTTTTCTCAAGTAGTCCCATCCACCTGTCCCACAGGAGTTCCAGAACCGTGAGCGAGACCGCCGCCGCCCCCACGAAGAACGCCAAGCTGCTGGCCTGGGTAGAGGAGATCGCGGCCCTGACGCGTCCCGACGCCATCCACTGGTGTGACGGCTCCGCGGAGGAGTACGAGTCGCTCGTGCAGGCGCTGGTGGACAACGGGACCTTCAAGAAGCTGTCGGACGCCAAGCGCCCGAACTCCTACCTCGCGTGGTCGGACCCCTCCGACGTCGCCCGCGTCGAGGACCGCACCTACATCTGCGCCGAGACCGCGGAGGCCGCGGGCCCGACGAACAACTGGCGCGAGCCGGCCGAGATGCGCGAGGTCATGAACGGCCTCTTCGAGGGCGCGATGGTCGGTCGCACCATGTACGTGATGCCGTTCTCGATGGGGCCGCTGGGCTCGGACAAGTCCTACATCGGCGTCCAGGTCACCGATTCGCCGTACGTCGTCGCGTCGATGCGGATCATGACGCGCATGGGCGCCAAGGCCCTCGAGGTCCTGGGGGAGACCGGCGACTTCGTCCCCTGCGTGCACTCGATCGGCGCGCCGCTGGCCGCGGGCGAGGCCGACACCGCCTGGCCCACCAACGCCGAGACGAAGTACATCGTCCACTACCCCGAGACTCGCGAGATCTGGTCCTACGGCTCGGGCTACGGCGGCAACGCGCTGCTCGGCAAGAAGTGCCTGGCCCTGCGCATCGCCTCGATCATCGCCCGCGACGAGGGCTGGATGGCCGAGCACATGCTCATCCTCAAGCTGACCTCGCCGGAGGGCAAGGTCAAGTTCGTCACCGGCGCGTTCCCGTCCGCCTGCGGCAAGACGAACCTCGCCATGCTCGTCCCGACCCTCGAGGGCTGGACCGTCGAGACCGTCGGCGACGACATCGCCTGGATGAAGATCGGCGCGGACGGCCGCCTGTACGCCATCAACCCCGAGGCCGGCTTCTTCGGCGTCGCGCCCGGCACGGGCTACGACACGAACCCGAACGCCATGGCGTCGATCACGCACGACACGGTCTTCACCAACACCGCGCTGACGGACGACGGCGACGTCTGGTGGGAGGGCATGACGGAGGAGAAGCCGGCCCACCTGATCGACTGGCACGGCAACGACTGGACGCCGGAGTCGGACGTCCCGGCCGCGCACCCGAACTCCCGCTTCGCGGTGAGCGCCGGGCAGTGCCCGTCGATCGCGCCCGAGTGGGAGGACCCGACGGGCGTGCCCATCGACGCGTTCCTCTTCGGCGGCCGCCGCGCGACCGTCCTGCCGCTCGTCCGCGAGGCGACCTCCTGGGAGCACGGCACGTTCCTCGGCGCGACGATGTCCTCCGAGATGACCGCCGCCGCCTTCGGCACGGTCGGCCAGCTCCGGTTCGACCCGTTCGCGCAGCTGCCCTTCGCGGGCTACAACATGGGCGACTACATCGGGCACTGGCTGTCGATGGCCGACCGCACCGACGTCGAGAAGCTCCCGAAGATCTTCTACGTCAACTGGTTCCGCAAGGACGAGAACGGCAAGTTCCTGTGGCCCGGGTTCGGCGAGAACTCGCGCGTGCTGGAGTGGATCTTCCGCCGCCTCGACGGCGAGGTCGAGGCCGTCGCCACCCCGATCGGCAACGTCCCCGCCCCCGGCACCCTCAACACCGAGGGCCTCGGCATCTCCGAGGAGCAGGTCACGGCGCTGCTGGCCGTCGACGAGGACGCGGTCCGGGCCGAGCTGCCCCAGGTCGAGGAGTTCCTCGCGAAGTTCGGGGACCACCTGCCGGCCGAGATGACGGCGCAGCTGGACGCGCTGAAGGCGGCCCTGGGCTAGCACGACGGGCGCGGGGCGGCCCCCGGCCGCCGCGCGCCCCGCCGGAAAGTGGCGCATCAGCATTGACGCGGGTGCCCCCGCAGGAGCAGACTCGAGCGCATGCGCGCCACCGAGGGGGAGGGGCCGGCCGCCGGACCGAGGGCGGGACGGAGGCTCCGCCTGCTCCTGGGGATCGCGGCGCTCGCGGTCACCGCGACGCCGGCAGCGCCGGCCTCCGCGGCCGAGCGGCTGCCCGTCTACCGCGACCCCCCGGGCTACCGGGGCATCGCGATGGCGCCCGCGACCGTCGCGCCACAACCTCCGGTGCCCGTGCCGCTCACGGCGGCCGGGACCTTCCCGGACGCCGTGGTCGACGAGGCGGGGACCGCGCACGTCGTCTGGAACGAGGACCGCGGCGACGCTGCGGACGTCG
>JAOPZU010000193.1 GCA_025963955.1 Solirubrobacterales bacterium | reverse complement strand
GCAGGCCCTCGACCATCGCCGGGTCGATGGCGTTGTGGCCCCGGGCCCACACGAGCCGGAGGTGAGCCAGGCCGCCGGCGACCTCCAGGCGGACGCGGTCGCTGTCGGTCGTCATGCCGCGCAGCCTAACCGGCGTCGGACAGTCACGCCGTACGAAGTGCCCGGACACTGTGTAAGACTCTGGCTCATGAGCGTTCCCGTGCCCGCCGGCCCCTCGTTCCCGCGCGTCGTCGCGATCAGCGGCTCCGGCCGCGGCATCGGCCTCGCGACCGCGCGGGCGCTGTACGCCACGGGCGCGCGCGTCGTCATCGGCGACATCGACACCGCCACCGCGGAGGCGGCCGCCGCGGCGCTCGGCGACCGCGCGGCGGCCACCACCCTCGACGTGGCGGACGCGGAGTCCTTCACGGCGTTCATCGCCTTCGCCGAGGCGCGCTTCGGCCCGCTGGACGTGCTCGTCAACAACGCCGGGATCATGCCGATCGGCCCGTTCCTGGACGAGAGCGCCGCGACCGCCCGTCGGGCCACCGACATCAACCTCGGCGGCTGCCTGAACGGCATGCGCGCCGCCCTCCCGGGCATGCTCGCGCGCGGCCGCGGCCAGATCGTCAACGTCGCCTCGGTCGCCGGGAAGTCCCCGGTCCCCGGCGGGCTGACCTACGCCGCGACGAAGGCGGCCGTCATCTCGGCCACCGAGACCGCGCGCGTGGAGTTCGCCAGCAGCGGCGTGCGCTTCACCTGCGTCATGCCGTCCTTCACGAACACCGAGCTGATCGCGGGCACGAGCGGGACGCGCTTCCTGAAGAACGTCGAGCTGGAGGACGTGGCCACCGCGATCGCTGACGCGATCGCGCGCCCGGTCGCCGACGTCTACGTCCCGAAGCTGCTCGCACCGATCGTGAAGAGCACGCCACTGCTGGGCCGCCGCCTCCGCGACCGCGTCAACCGGGCGCTGAAGGCGGACCGCGCGTTCCTGGAGATCGACCACGCCGCCCGCGCCGGCTACGACACCCGCATCGGCGCGGCGCCCGCCGCGCCGATGC
Organism: Solirubrobacterales bacterium; assembly: GCA_025963955.1. Classification (GTDB taxonomy): domain Bacteria; phylum Actinomycetota; class Thermoleophilia; order Solirubrobacterales; family Solirubrobacteraceae; genus Paraconexibacter. The sequence continues at coordinate 9,278 of JAOPZU010000193.1, read as the reverse complement.
TGAGCGCGCCGGCCCCCGCGCCTCAGGCGCCGGCCGGCGAGGACTGACGCACCACGGGCTCCGGGAGGAGGTCGAGCAGCGCGGCGAACTCGGCCTGGATGTCCGCCACGAGGTCCCAGGCGTCCGGCACGAGCTCGCGGTCGCCGACCACGCCGATCTCGAGCCGCCCGGCGTAGCTCACCACGGTGATGTTGAGGGCCACCCCGTCGAAGACGAGCGAGAGCGGCGCGACCTCCTCCATCGGCGCACCGTCCAGGTGCAGCGTCACGGGCGGGCCCGGGACGTTGGAGAGCACGAGGTTCAGCGGTGGCGCGAAGAGCCCGGTGCCCATCAACCGCAGCATCCCGCCCGCCAGGGGCGCGAAGACGATCGGGGAGATGAGCTCGTTCGCGTCCTCCAGCAACGTCGTCGGGGCGTCGGCCTGGCGCGTCTTGGCCGCGGTCATCCCGCGGGCGGCGGCGGCCACCCGGGCGGTCGGGTCCTCCAGGTGGGTCGGGACCGGCACGACGTAGGAGGAGATCGCGTTGCCGATGCGGCCACGGTCGTCCGTCGTGCGCACGCTCGAGGGGACGAAGGCGAGCAGCGGGGTCTCCGGCACCCCGTCCGTGGCTGCGAGCCGCCGGCGGAGGCCGCCACCGACGGCCGCGACGACCACGTCGTTGAAGGTGATCCCGGCCGCCTCCTTCAGCGCCTTGACCACCGCCAGGTCGACGTGGCCGTAGGCGATCGAGCGGCCCGGCGACAGCGGGCCGTTGAAGCGCACCTTGGGCGCCTGGAGGTACTCGCCGTGGTCCTTCGCCGGGCCGGTCACCCCCTGCACCCGCCGGGCCGCCCGGGCGATCGTCTGCGCGCCCGGCAGCGCCCGCATCATCGGCACCTGGTCCAGGTACGGCAGCGCGGCCGCCCCGGCGCGGGTCGCCCGGAGCGGGTGCGTCGCCGTCCGCCGGGCGATCTGCAGCGCGCGGGTGCGGGCGTCCGGCCCGGGCAGCGGCGGGACCATCGCCGGCAGGTCGGTGCGGTCGGCCGGATCGGGCTGCACGTCCAGCAGCAGGCTGAGGATCGTCGCGAACGCGAGGGCGTCCGCCGCCGCGTGGTGGAAGACCATCGCCACCGCGACCCGACCGTCCGCGAGCCCGTCCACGACGACGAAGCGCCACAGCGGCCGGCGGCGGTCGAGCTTCGTGGCCATCATCTGCGCCGTGAGCTCGGCGAGCTGGATCGGCCCGCCCGGGGCGGGCAGCGTCGCGGCGAGGACGTGGTCGTCGAGGTCGACGGGGCCGTCGACGAAGGAGGGGTGATCGACGCCCAGCGGCGTGGACTGCAGGTGCCAGCGCAGCGCCGGGATGCGGTCGATGCGGGCGGCGACCAGGTCACGGACCCGCTCCCGCGTGAGCGCGGCCCCGGAGGCGTCGGGCCCGTAGACGCCGAGCCCGCAGTAGTTGCTCGTCATGTTCCCGGCCTCGGCGGCGAGGAACTGCGCGTCGAAGGCGGTGAGCGGGCGCGCCCGCTCGGGGATGGGGCTCATGGTGCGTCTCCGGTGCAGTGTGTGACGGCGGGCACACGAGCCTACCGGACGGACCGTTCGCACACGATGTCCGGATCGTGAGACACGACCCGAAGCGACGGACGCCGGGTCCCCGTGCGCCCGGTTGCGGTGGAGATGGGCCGGGGACGGGTACCGTCGCGGGTCTGCCCCGCACTACCCCTGCCCTGCCCGAAGACGACGACACCGCCGCTCGCAGCCTCGCTCACTGGAGCGAAGCCGGCCGCACGGAGATGGAGGCCTTCTACGCCTTCGCCGCACTCGACTACGAGTTGCTGTCGGGCGTCATGGACTGGGACGGGGCCCTGCGTGGCCTGCACGCCCGCCACGAGCGCGCCCCCGGGGAGCGGCTGCGGCTGCTCGACGTGGCGTGCGGCTCAGGCAAGTTCCCGGCCGCACTGCTGCGGGCCGGGGCCGTTGACCCGGCCGGAGCGGCGGCGTTCGCCTATGACCTGCTGGACCCGAGCGCGTTCTCGATAGCCGAGGCCGCCCGCGTCCTCGCGCCCCCGTTCCACGAGGGCGCCGGCTTCGAGACGACGCTGGAGGGCCTGGACCCAGCGGCCGGCCCGTGGGACGTCGTCTGGGCGACGCACGCGCTCTACGCCCTGGAGCCCGCGCAGCTCGACGCGGCGGCCGCGCGGTTCGTCGCCGCGATCGCTCCGGGCGGCTTCGGCTTCATGGCCCAGGGCGCCCACGGCGGGCACTACCTCGCCGTCTACCGCGCCTTCCTGGAGGTGGTGCGCGGCGGCGGCACCGAGTACCTCTCGGGCGAGCAGGTCGCGGAAGCGCTGACCCGCGCCGCCGCGGGCCGCGAGCTCGTCGCGCAGACCCGGCACCTGCACTACGAGCACCGCGTGGCCTTCGGGGAGGACGCGCTGCTGGAGGGCTACCTCCAGCGCTGCCTGTTCGACGACCGCCTGCCGCTGGACGAGCTGCTGGCCGCCCCCGTGCTCGGCGACTACCTCGCCGGGTGCCGCGACGAGGCCGCCGGCGCCTACCGCTTCCCGCAGGACGTCCTCTGCCTCAGCCTCACCCCGGAAGGAGCCACGCCCTCGTGGAAAGCCGGATCCTGAGCACCGAGCACGCCCGCGAGTCGGGCGTCGACCAGCAGTGGGAGCAGACGAACGAGGACTGGTGGGACTGGTACCTGTCGCTCGCCGACGCCTCCGACGCCGCGCCCACCGAGCTCGTCGAGGAGCCGCCCCCGGCGACCGTCCCGCTGCCGTCCCTGGCCGACCTCGCGCAGGAGCTGGCCACCCCGTACGCGCTGACCGGCGAGCAGCGCGAGCGCTTCGCGGCCGACGGCTACGTGAAGCTGCCGGCCGTCGTCTCCCCGGGTGCCCTGGCCGCCGCTCGGGCCGAGGTCGAGCGCCTGGCCGCCGCGGGCGACGGCCCCGGCCGCTCGGGCTTCCTGAGCATGGACCTCATGTGGCAGGCGGGCTCCGAGGTGCTGCGGCTCTTCGCGCTCTCGCCGCGACTCGGCCGCCTGGCCGCCGACCTGCTGGGCACCACCGACGTGCGCCTCTACCACGACAACGTGCTCTCCAAGGAGCCGGGCTGCGGCCGCACGCCGTGGCACTTCGACGCGCACCACTTCCCCATCGCCTCCACCGACGTGGTGACGAGCTGGCTGCCGCTGCAGGCGATCCCGGAGGCCATGGGCCCGCTCGCGTTCGCCGCCGGCCGGAACACGTGGAAGCTCGCGGAGGACACCGACTTCTCCGCGACGGACGACTCCTACGACCGCGGGGTCGCCGAGGCCTTCCGGGCCGCCGGTGTCCGGGTGGACGACAGTCCCTTCGCGCTCGGCGAGATGTCCTTCCACCACTCCTGGTGCTTCCACTACGCCCGCGCCAACGCGACGACGCAGCCGCGGATGGTCATGGCCTCGACGTACTTCGCCGACGGCGCGCGCCTGGTCGACGAGCCGACGATGGTCTCCGGCGACTGGCAGCGCTTCATGCCCGGCGCCGAGCCCGGTGGCCGAATCGACACCCCGCTCAACCCGATCGTCTCGGCGTGAGCGCCGGGGCGCGGGACCGCGACCGGCTCTCCGGGCACGCCTACTGGCAGGCCCGGGCGCAGCTCATGGGCGCGCGCGCGGTCGTGAACGTCGACCACGACGCCGGCGCGACCCTCGACGCCGTGACGGACGGCCACCGCGCCGTCCTGCTGCCGGCGATCGCGGCGCTGCTCGACGGGAGCGAGCGCGCCGTCCTCGATCTCGGGTGTGGCACCGGCCGCTTCACCGCCGACCTCGCCGCGCTGATCGGCGGCCGGGGGATCGGGGTGGACCCCGTCGCCGAGCTGCTGGCGCTCGCCCCCGCGTCGCCGGACGTCGACTTCCGCCTCTCGGTCGAGGGCGAGGCGCTGCCGCTGGCCGACGACGAGGTCGACGTGGTGATGACGTTGACGGTGCTCGGCGGGCTGCTGCAGCCCGGGGAGCTCGAGACGATGGCCGCGGAGGTCCGGCGGGTGCTGCGGCCCGGCGGCCTGCTCGTGCTGGCCGAGTCGGTCTCCGAGCAGGCCGAGGTGGAGCACTGGACGCCGCGCACCGCGGCCGAGTACGCCGAGGTTTTCGCCTTCGCGCCCCTGCGGGAGGTGGCCCGCTTCGACGACGCCGGGGACCCGATCTCGGTGCTGGCCGGCCGGTCGGCGGGCTAGCGGCGGATCACCGCTCCTGGTCCTCCGCCCGCCAGCGGTGCAGCGACGGATCCAGCAGCTTGTGCAGGCCGCCCTCCGGCAGCCAGGCGAGCGTCTCCAGCTCGAGCGGGTCGAGGAAGCCGACGTGGCCCGTGCGCAGGTCCTCCACGCGCAGGCGCGGGCCGTTGCCGTCCGTGTCGATGCGCACGCGGACGGAGGCGAACTCCGAGCTGAGCTCGCCGACCTCGTCCGCCATCAGATGAGGAAGGCCAGCGTGTAGAGCGGGCGGTCGCTGTCGACGAGGGTGACCTTCTTGAAGGCCATCCGCAGCCCGTCGTCTGTCGTCCGCAGCGCGTACTCGCTGCGGCCGGCCCACAGGGTCACGCCGCGCTCGCGGGACTCGTAGACGAGGAAGTTCGCGCCCGCGTACACGTCGCCCGCCGGGCCGAAGGTCGCACCCTCCGGCGGCGGCAGCAGCTCGACGTTGGAGACCAATCGCCGCAGCTGCGACGGCGGCGTCTGCGAGTGGCGCTTGCCCGTGTGCAGCTGCTTGATGCGGGTCGCGATCCGCGCGCGGTTGTCGAACATGATCGACACCTGCTTCGTCGGGTCGGTGTCCCCGCCGTTCGCGGGCACCCAGTAGACGCCGTCGTCGGTCCACAGGGACTCCCACGCGTCGTACTGCAGCTCGTCCTGGTAGCGGGCCTCGCGGTAGACGAACTGCTCGACCTCGCGCAGCAGGTCGAGGTCCAGGGCGGGGGTGGCGCCGTGCATCAGGCCTCCATCAGGGAGCGGTAGTGCTTCCAGATCGCGCGCTGCGGCACCTCGTCGGTGGCGTCGCCGACCGTGAAGCCGTTCTCGTCCTGCCGCTCCCGGTGGGTGCCGCGCTTGATCTGCAGCCACTCCGGGTTGCGCGCCTGGACGCCGCGCTGGTTGCGCTCGTACATCTCCGAGTCGTCCGCGAGCAGGAAGCCCGCCGGCCCGACCGACCCGATCGTCTGCTGGAGCATGCGCCGGTTCATGTCCGGCGCCCCCCGGTACTGCACGGCGGTCACGTGCTGGACGGTCTCGTCGACCGCCGTCGGCTGGATGACGAACAGCTGGATCTCCGCGATGAAGAGGTTCGGGAAGACCATGACGTGCGGCGAGCCGTCCACGAGGATCTCGCGGGTCCTCTCGCCGTGGACCGCGGTCAGCTGGTCGACGTAGTCCGGGACCTTCGCCGGGTCGGTGCCGAACCAGCCGAGCGGCTGGTCCAGGCGCCGGAACTCGGGGCGCAGGTCGTTCTCGGTGTGGCCGTTCCCGAGATCGCGGCAGACGGCCGTCGACTTCTCGCCGTAGAGGTCGCCGATGCCGCTGGCGGCCACGGAGAAGATGGAGGAGTGGACGAACTGCGGGTGATAGCCGTCCGTCTCGTTCTCCAGCAGCATCTTCCAGTTGGCCTTGCACTTGTGCTGCAGCCAGCCCGCGGTCAGCTCGACCTCACCGGTCGGCGACAGGCGCACGAGGCGGTCGAAGGCGTCGGTGGCCGCGCCGAGGTGCTCCTCCAGCGTCGGGCCGTCCTCCGCAAAGGAGCCGAAGACGAAGCCCTGGTAGCTCGCCACGCGGGGGACGCGGCCGAGGCCGAGCTCGGACTTCAGCGCCGTCCCGGCGTAGCCGCTGTTGAACGGGTAGCCGAGGAGCTTGCCCGTGTTGGAGAACGTCCACCCGTGGTAGGGGCAGCGGAAGGCGGAGGAGTTGCCCTTCGGCGCGTCGCAGACGAGGTTCGCGCGGTGCGTGCAGCGGTTCAGCAGCAGGTGGATCTCGCCCTGCTTGTCCCGGGACATGATCACGGGCTGCGGGCCGATCGACTTCAGGACGTAGTCGTTCGGCTCCGGGACCTCGCTGACGTGCCCGACGTAGACCCAGGTCCGGTACCAGATGCGCTCGAGCTCGGCCGCGTAGACGTCCGGATCGGTGTAGAGCGAGCCGTGGACGCGATCGTGCTCGATCAGCTCGTCCCACGGGATGGTCGCGGCGGCACTCGTCATGGCTGCATCGTACACGTTTCGGGCGGCCTGTCTGGACAATGTGTTCGAGTCAGCGGCCGCGCCACTGCGCGGGGCGCTTCTCGGTGAAGGCGCGGGCCCCCTCGCGGGCGTCCTCGGAGGCCATGACGGCCGCGACCCGCTCCTCCTGCCGCTCCCAGAACTGCTGCTCGTCCCAGTCGTACTGGTCGCGCATGATCGTCTTCGTCGCGCGCAGGGCGAGGGGACCGTTCGCGGCGATCTGCTCCGCGAGGCCGACGGCGGCCGCGAGGGTCTCCCCGGCCGGGACGACGCGGTTCACCAGGCCGAGGTCACGGGCCCGCTCGGCGAGGAGCAGCTCGCCCGTCAGCGCGAGCTCCATTGCCAGCGCGTGCGGCAGCAGCCGGGGCAGGCGTCGGAGCGCGCCGCCGGCGGCGACGAGCCCGCGCTTCACCTCGGGCACGCCGAGCTTCGCCCCCTCGGCGGCGACGATCAGGTCGCAGGCCAGCGCGATCTCCAGTCCGCCGGCGACGGCGAAGCCCTCCACGGCCGCGATCAGCGGCTTGTCGGAGGAGCGCCGGACGATGCCCGCGAAGCCGCGATCGCCGGCCCACGGACGCTCGCCCGTCTCGCCGAACGCCTTCAGGTCCATGCCCGAGCAGAAGCCCTTGCCGCTCCCGGCGAGGACGCCGACGCTGAGGGTGTCGTCCGCGTCGAGCTCGTCGAGGGCCGCGGCGATCGCGTCCGCCAGCGGCTTGTCGATCGCGTTGCGGACCTCGGGCCGGTTGAGCGTCAGGACGAGGACCGCGCCGCAGCGCTCGACGAGCAGGCGCTCAGTCACGCTCCGACCCCACGATCGAGACGAAGGAGACGCAGGTGCCGGGCCGGCCCCCGAGGTTGTGCGTGAGGCCGAGCTTCGGGTCCTTCAGCTGGCGCTCGCCCGCCTCGCCGCGGAACTGCTGCCAGTTCTCGAAGAGCATCCGCAGGCCGCTGGCGCCGACGGGATGACCGAAGGACTTCAGGCCGCCGTCGGGGTTGACGGACAGGCGGCCGTCCAGGTCGAAGGCGCCGTCGAGCACGTCCTTCCAGGCCTCGCCCCGCTCGGAGAACCCCATGTCCTCCATCAGGACGAGCTCGGTCGGCGTGAAGCAGTCGTGCACCTCGGCGAGGTCGATCTGCGTGCGCGGGTCCGTGATGCCGGCCTGCTGGTAGGCGTCGGCGCTCGACCGGACGACCTCCTCGAACGTGGTGTAGTCGTAGCCGGGGTCCATCGGGCCGTTCGCGGGGCCCGCGGCGAGCGCGAGCGCCTTGACGAACATCGGCGTGTCCGTGTACCGGTGGGCGTCCTCGGCGCGGACGATCAGCGCGCAGGCGGCCCCGTCGGAGACCCCAGAGCAGTCGAAGATCCCCAGGCGCCCGGCGACCAGTGGCGAGGCCGCGATCTTCTCCTTGGAGACCTCCTTCTGGAACTGCGCCCGCGAGTTCAACGCGCCGTTGTGGTGGTTCTTCCAGGCGATGTGGGTCATCGCGTCGCGCATGTCCTGCGGGTCGACCCCGTACTTCTTGCAGTAGGCGGGATCCAAGAGGGAGAACGCGGCGGGGGCGGTCAGCGTGTTCTCCGGCGCCGTGCCGTCCCCCGCGACGTTCGAGCGGACCAGGCCGCTGTAGCCGGTGTCCTTCAGCTTCTCGACGCCCACGGCCATGACGACGTCGTAGGCGCCGGAGGCGACGGCGTAGGCGGCGTTCCGCATCGCCTCGCTGCCCGTCGCGCACATGTTCTCCACGCGCGTGACGGGCTTGTAGTCCAGCGCCAGGGGGCGCGAGAGAACGGCCCCGGACTGGCCGGAGTTCATCGTCCCGAGCCAGAAGGCGTCGACGTCCTCGAGCTTCAATCCGGGCGTGGTGGCGAAGCACTCCTTGATCGCGTCGACGAGCAGGTCGTCGGCGGAGCGGTCCCAGTGCTCGCCGAACGGCGTGCACCCCATCCCGACGATCGCGACCTTGTCGCGGATCCCGTTGCTGGCCATGGTGTGTCAGTCCCCCTCGGCGGCCGGGACGACGGTCGCCTTCCAGAAGTAGTTGTGGATCCCCTCGACGGTGTACAGCCGCCGGAAGGACATCTGCACGCGGGTGCCGATCTCGACCTCTGCGGGCGAGGCGTCGGCGACCTCCAGCGTGTACCGGCCGCCGCCGTCGAAGTCCACGACGGCGTTGATCATCGGCGGCGAGGGCGAGAAGGCCAGGCGGTCGACCGTGAAGGTCGCCACGGTGCCCTGCGCCTGCGACAGCGTGATGGGCTGCATCTCGTCGATGTGGTGGCAGCTCTTGCAGACGCGCAGCGGCGGCAGCGAGACGAAGTCGCAGTTCGTGCACCGGGACCCGACGAGCGCGAACTTCCAGGCCTCGCTGCGGGCGGACGGCGGGCCGGCGGGCCGGTCGGGCTCGGGGCGGCGCGGCGGCTCGCGGTCGAGCAGCCCGCGCCAGGTGAGGTAGGTGGCGTAGAGGACGTCGCGGCCGCCCTGGAGCTGCGGCAGGACGGGAAGCGCGGCGCGGCGCGCCGGCAGCGCGTCGGTCGTGCGCAGCACGAGCGCGTCGCAGCCGTCGGCGGCGGAGATCAGCAGGATGCTCTCCCCCGGGCCGGCGCGGTCGAGCACCGAGGCGAGCTTCAGCCCGGCGTCGGCGGCGCCGGCGTAGCCCAGGCCGCCCTCGGCGGACGGGACGCGGCCGGCGTGGCGCTTCACGGTGGCCGCCGCGGTGCGGGCGTGCGGGGAGGAGACGATCACGTGGTCGGCCTGCTCGAGGCCGGCCTCGGCGAGCACGCGCGTCACGGTGTCCGCGATGAGCGGCGTGTAGATCTGGAGGCCGAAGCGCTCCTCCCAGGACCGGCTGGCCTGCTCGCCCGGCACGCGCCAGCGGTCGAGGAACTCCGCGGTGCTGGAGGCCTCGGCGACGACGGTGGCGATGACGTCCTCCCCGTTGCCGAAGCGGAAGGCCGCGGCGCCGTCGGCGCCGTTCTTCTCGTCGGCGGAGGACGGCAGGCCGGTGCGCAGGTCCGACAGCACGGCGAGCCCGCCGAGCGCGGCCGC
>JAOPZU010000190.1 GCA_025963955.1 Solirubrobacterales bacterium | reverse complement strand
CTGGGGACGCACGGCATCGACCTGTTCGCCGCGGGCGGCGGCCGCCCGCAGTTCGCCGACGCCGACGGCCTGCCGCCGGGCGTGCGCCCGCTCGGCCACGTCGACGACGCGCACCTGGCCGGGCTCTACGCCGGCGCCGCCGCCTTCGTCCTGCCGAGCCGCCACGAGGGCTTCGGGCTGCCGTGTCTGGAGGCCATGGCCTGCGGGACGCCCGTCGTCACCACCACTGCGGGGGCGCTGCCGGACACCTGTGGCGGCGCGGCGCTGCTCGAGGAGCCGGACGACCACCAGGGCCTGGCCGACGCGCTGGAGCGGGTGGTGGGGGACCCAGGCTTGCACGCCGAACTGCGGGCCCGGGGGCTCGCCCGCGCGCAGGAGTTCTCCTGGGAGCGGACGGCGCGCGAGGTCGACGCGGTCCTCAGGTCGCGCTGAAGCGCACCACGCCGTCGTCGCTCCAGTGCTCGGTGACCGTGCCGTCGTTCAGCAGCAGGTCGACGTGCCCGAGCACCTCCGACAGCGTCAGGTACGCCTGCGTCACCGCGATGTTGCCCCACATGGCGGTGGCCAGCTCGAACGCGGTCCGCGGCCCCTGGTCGATGAGCCCCGCGATCTTCCGCTTGCGGCGCTCGTGCCCCCGCTCGCGGGCGGCGATCAGGGAGACGTGGTCGGTGATCGGGTCCCCGTGCCCGGTGAGCAGCAGGGCCAGGTCCATCCGCGCGGTCTGCGCCAGCGACGCGAGGTAGGTGACGAGCGCCTGCGGCCGCTCCTGCGGCGGCGTCGCGCCCGTGCTGTCGAGCGGGCGCGCCATCAGCGGGTTGGAGGAGATGTGGGCGATCAGGTGGTCCCCGCCGATGAGGATGCCCCGCGCTTCGTCGTGGAAGACGGTGTCCGACGGCGAGTGCCCGGGACGGTGCAGGATCCGCAGCGACCGGTCCGCGAAGCTCAGCGTCCCACCCGGCGTCAGCGGCACGCCGCCGGCCACCGAGGCGCCCCAGGCCCGGTAGGAGGCCGACACCGACCGCAGCACCAGGACCATGTCCTCCGGGATGCCGTGCGCGTGCATCAGCGCGCTGCTGAAGATGTCGTCGACGACCGTCTGCTCCGCGAACGTGGCCAGCCAGGGCGCCAGCGCGTCGAGGCAGCAGACCTCGGCACCCGAACGGTCGGCGAGGATCTGCGCGAGCCCGACGTGATCGATGTGCTGGTGGGTCAGGACGATCCGCTGCAGGTCCTCGACGCGATGCCCGCGCGCCCGCAGCCCGTTCTCCAAGGTGGTGAGCGCCGTGCCCGAGTTCGGGCCGCAGTCCACGAGCGTCAGCGGGTCGTCCTCGATCAGCCAGCAGTTCACGCGGCCCACGGCGAACGGGGTGGGCAGCGCGATCAGGTGGATCCCGGCGTCCGCCGCGGCCGCCAGGTCCCGCTCCCGCGTCGGGTCAGGCACGGATGACGCCGAGCACCTCGTCGCGCCTGGCCTCCATGTCCTCCCGGGAGACGAGGGACTCCAGACAGAGGCGCAGCAGCGGCTCCGTGTTGGACATGCGCACGTTGAAGTGCCAGTCCTCGAAGTCCACGGAGACGCCGTCCACGTGAGTGACGACCGCGCCCGGTCGCGCCCCGTAGGACGCCTCGAGCTGCGCCATCTTCGCCGGGCCGTCCGTGACGGTCGAGTTGATCTCGCCGCTGATGAAGTACTTCGCGCGCAGCGGGGCGAGCAGCTCGGAGAGCTTCGCGCCCTCCTCGGAGAGCTTCTCGAGGATGAGCAGCGCCGGGATGGTGCCGGAGTCCGCGCAGTGGAAGTCGCGGAAGTAGTAGTGGCCGGACACCTCGCCGCCGAAGAGCGAGCCCTCGCGCTTCATGCGGGTCTTGAAGAACGCATGGCCCACGCGGTTGACCTCCGCACGACCGCCCGCGGCGGTGACCAGGTCGCTGACCACGCGGGAGGCGCGGGCGTCGTAGAGGATCGTCTGTCCGGGGGCCTTGGCGAGCAGGTGCTCGGCGAGGATCGCGGTCAGGAAGTCGCCGTCGACGAACTCGCCCGTGTCGTCGATGAAGAAGCAGCGGTCCGCGTCGCCGTCCCACGCGATGCCGAGCTCGGCGCCGCTGGAGCGGACGAGGTCGATGATGAATTGGCGGTTCTCGGGAAGCAGCGGGGTCGGCTCGTGGCCGGGGAAGTCGCCGTTCGGGACCCAGTAGGTCTCCTCCAGGTCCAGCCCGAGCTGCGTCAGGAGCGGGCCGACCATCGGCCCGGCCATGCCGTTGCCGCCGTCCACGGCGACCTTCAGCGGCCTGACCTTGGCGGGGTCGATGAACTTCAGCGCCGCGGCCTGGAACTCCGTGTAGAGGTCGACCTCCTCGGTCGTGCCGCCGCCCGGGGCCTCGCCGAGGCCGCCGTCGATGAGCGCGCGGATGTCCTGGATGCCCTCGTCGCCGCTGAGGGCGATCGCGCCCTGCTTCACGAGCTTGGCGCCGGTGTAGGCCTTCGGGTTGTGCGAGGCGGTGCACATCAGGCCGCCGTCCAGGCCGCGCGAGCCGACCAGGTGGTAGAGCATCTCCGTCCCGCACTGGCCGGCGTCGATGACGTGCGCCCCCTCGTCCATCATCCCGCGGCGGTACTCGCCGGCGAGCTCGGGCGCCGTGAGGCGCATGTCGCGGCCGAGCCCGAGGACCGCCTCCCCGACGGGCTTGCCCGCGAGGCCGGCGATGACCCGGGCGAACCCGCGGCCGATGGCGTAGGCGGTGTCGGGGCCGATCTGGTCCCCGTAGAGGCCGCGGATGTCGTAGGCCTTGAAGATCTCGGGAGGCACGCTCATAGGTCTGGGCATCCTATGCTCGGCCCGAGGATGGCGGACACCACGAACGACGCGTTGCGCTGGCTCACGGTCGGGAGCCGCTTCCGCACGCCGGACGGCGGGGACGGGGCCCCCGCCTGGCCGGCGCTGGTCCGCGCCCTCGAGGCCCGCGGGGACGTCGTTCACGTCCTGACGACCGAGGAGCCCGGCCCGGAGCTGCCGCGGGTGAGCCGCTCCCTGCAGTGGTTCCGCGCCGACGAGGGCGGCTGGCGGCGGCCGGGGCGGCTCGGCGCCTCAAGGATCTCCCGCCACGGCCTGCTGCGGCTGGGGGAGCTGCAGCAGCGGGTCAGGCCGCACGGCGTGATCTGGGGGCCGATGGGCGGCCTGCCGCTGACGCTCGTCGGGGCCGGCGGCCTGCCGGAGCTGGCGCTGGTGCTGGACGACTGGCCGGCCTACGGGCCGGCGGTGGACCTGCGCGCCCGGCAGGAGGGCTGGGACCCCGGCGCGGTGGGCGCGTGGTCCTGCGCGGAGCAGGAGCTGCGGCGCACGGTGCTGGGCGCGCTCGACGGCGGCGTGGACGCGGAGCGCGTGCACGTCGACCCCGTGACGGACCTCGCCACGTGGACCGGTGCCGTGATCGCGCGCCT
>JAOPZU010000182.1 GCA_025963955.1 Solirubrobacterales bacterium | reverse complement strand
GTCTCCCCCGCGGACCCCCGCCCGTCGACGGGCCGCTCGTCCGCGGCCACCACCGCGCAGGACGACCGCGGCGCCCGCCGCGCACACCGCACCCGCCCGCAGACGGCCTTCCTGCTCGTGGCCGGCGTGAGCGTCGCGGCGGTCGTGGCGCTCGTCTACCTGCTGCTCTCCGCGGACGCCGAGTTGCCGACCACCGCCGGCACGACGGCGCGCCTGCCGCCCGCCACCCTCCGGCGCGCGCGGCTCATCGGCACCGTTCCGGCCGGCCGCAGTCCCAACGACGTCGTGGTCACGAAGGACGTCGTCTGGGTCAGCAGCTCGCAGGACCCGGACCTCACGCGGATCCCGACCGCGCAGCCGACCACCTCCAGCCGGGTCGACGTCGGCATCGGCGTGCAGTCGCTCGCGACCGGGTTCGGCACGCTGTGGGTCGCCAAGGGCAAGACGCACTCGCTGCTGCGGCTCGACCTCGCCACGGGGGCCAAGCGCGGCGCTGGGTTCGCGCTGCCGGACGGGCTGCCGGTCGCCGTCGGCACCGGGCAGGGCGGTGTCTGGGTCGGGCTGCGCGGCCGGCCCGGCGCCGTCGTCCGGCTGAACCCGCGCACCGGCGCGGTCGACCGGACCGTGACGCTGCCGCGCGGCGTGCAGGACATGGCGGTCGGCGAGGGCTACGTCTGGGTCGTGAACCGCCAGGGCCGTGCGGTCACCCGGATCGACCCGGACACCCTGAAGACGAAGCGCATCCCCGTCGGGACCGCGCCGAAGGGCATCGCCGTCGGTGAGGGCTTCGTGTGGGTCTGCATCAGCTCGGCCGGCTACGTGCAGCAGATCGACCCGCGGCGGGCGCGCAAGCAGGGCAGCTTCCGGACGGGCGACACCCCGGTCGCCGTCGACGTCGGCGGCGGGAGCCTGTGGGTCAGCAACCGGCTGGGCGGCTCGGTCACGCGCATCTCCACCGACCCGGCGCGCCCCCGCACGACGACGACGGTGGGCGGCCTCACGAACCCGTTCGCGATCGCCGCCCGTGGCGGCGACGTGTGGGTGACGGACCCCGGCAAGCCGGACGTGGCCCACCTCGGCTTCTAGCCGGGCACGGGCGGGCGTCGGGCTCAGAGGTCGCGGACCGACACGAGGCCGGCCTGTAGCGCCTCGGCCACCAGGCGCGAGCGCTTCTGGTTCTGCGGCAGGTGCTCGATGCCGAAGCGCCCGAAGAGCGTGCGCAGGTGCGACTTCACGGCGTCGACGGACAGATGCAGCTCGTCCGCGATCTGGTTGTTGGTGGCCGGAACGGCGAACTCGTCGTGCTTGTAGGGCCGCGCGAGCGCCGCCAGCACCCGGCGCTGCAGCGGCGACAGCTCGCCGAGCGCGGCCTGAGCGCCGCCGGCGACCTGGGTAGGCAGCGAGTCCTCGGTGTCCGGCCGCTTGAAGGCGATCTGCGTGCGCCCGACCCGGACCACGTCGCCGTCGCGCAGGCGCACCCGTCCGCTGATGCGGGTGCCGTTGACGTAGGTCCCGTTCCGCGAGAGCCCGTCGTCGCTGACGGTCCACTCGCCGCCGATGCACTCCAGCTCCGCGTGCAGCCGGCTGACCTCCGTGTCCCACTGCAGGTCCACGTCGTTCTGCGCGGCGCGGCCGACGCTCAGGCGCGTGACGTCTGCGGCGAGGTCGACGATCCGCTGGCGCGGGTGCTCCGGGTCGAGCTCGCGCAGGACCAGGAACGGCCGTCCGCGGCGCTCGGCCTCGATGCGGTCGCGCAGCTCCTCGGGCGAGGCGGCGTGCGCGGCCAGCGGCGATCTCGGCGTCCCCTCCATCGCGGGACACGATGCCACACGCGCCAGCGGACACCGTGGCAACCCACCCCAGGGTGAAGCGGGCGCCACCTCGGGTGGGCAGGCCGCACCCCGGGGCGGCTGGGCACGGGAGCGCAGCACCCCGAAGCTGTCCTCACACCCCGAACCCCGCCTGAGAGAGCTTCGCCATGACCACCGTCCTCCTTCATCCCGCCGCCCGCACCCCCCACGCTGACGACGTCCTCGTCGCCCGGGTCCGCGCGGGGGACGACGCCGCCTTCGCGGCGCTCGTCCAGCGGCACGAGGCCGCCCTCGTCGCCTACGCCCGCCAGGTCCTCGGCGGCGCCCACCACGACGCGGAGGAGTGCGTGCAGGACGCCTTCGTGCGCGCGCTCGGGTTCCTGCGTGCCCGGACGGACCGGGAGATCGCCCTCAAGCCGTGGCTGTACACGGTCGTCCGCAACGCCTGCGTGGACCGCCTGCGCAGCCGCGCCGCCCGCCCGACGGTCGCCCTCGAGAGCCTCGAGGGCGTCCTCACCGACCGGACCGGCGACCCGCACGAGGCGCTCGGCCGCCGCGAGCAGCTGCGGGTCCTTGTCGGCGGCCTCCACGAGCTGCCGCCTCGCCAACGGGCCGCGCTGGTCATGCACGAGCTGGAGGGCCGTCCCCACGAGGAGCTCGCCGGGGCGCTCGGCGTCTCGATCGGCGCGAGCAAGGCGCTGGTGTGCCGCGCGCGCCAGGGCATGGCGCACCTGCGCCCGGCGGTCTGAAGGGGAACGGGGGGCCGGCGCGGCCCCTGCGCGCGGCTGCCCCCACCGCCTGCGTCAGCCCGCTTGCGGCACCGCCGCGACGCCGGCCGCGGCCGCGGCCGC
>JAOPZU010000161.1 GCA_025963955.1 Solirubrobacterales bacterium | reverse complement strand
GGGCCACCTGGGAGCACGTGCGCGAAGACGCTCTGCTGGACCATCGCAGCCGAATAGTCGGTGGCGACCCTCGTCAACTCGGGCTGAACCCTGAGAGCGCCCAGACCCGCCGCCGCACGCTCCCGATTCAGGAGGCAGAGGGTGGCGTCCTGCGCCGCAGCCACGGTCGCCGCGGAGGTCGGCCGCACGTCGGTGCCGGCGCAGTCAGCCGCCTGACCGGGGGCGGCGCCGACGAGCGCGGCGACCGCCAGCGCGGCGGTCACGAGCAGGGTGCGGGGAGCGAGGTGCGCGAGTGAGGGCATGTGGAAGCGAGACCCCGGGGCTCCGCGTGGAAGCCCTCGTGCCTCACTCCGCCGATCGTCCACGCGCCCACGCGGCTGAACCGCATCCGGCGACCCATCCGTCATCCGTCCAGGGGCCGGGCCGTCCAGATCACCGGCCTGCAGTCCGCGCTCTCGGTGTCGGTTCCGGTCCGCGGGCCGGAGCGAGCTTCCTTGATGAGATGGCCGCGACCGCCGTCGGCAGCTGCGGCCCGACATCGCACCGCTGCGCGCGCGACGAAGCGGTCGCGCACGACGATGCTGCGCGGTCAGCCGCTGCTCGCCCTGAAACCGCGAAAGCCCCGCAAGTGCAGGGCTTTCGTTTAGTCGGGGAGACAGGATTTGAACCTGCGACCGCCCGGCCCCCAGCCGGATCAGGGGGGTCCATCCGGGTCCAGAACCCTCTATTTCATTGGTTTTGCCGATTTACGGTCGGGCTGGTTTCGCTCAGAATGGTACACAAACGGTACATGGCCGCTGCTACGCTCCAGCCCGTGTCTAAGGGCTCTGAAGGACCACGGCGACGTGATTACGGTACAGGAACGCTGCGAGTCGTCGGCAAGTCCTGGGTGGCCTCCTGGTACGGGATCGACGGGAAGCGTGTCCAGCGGAAGGTGGGCCCAGCGCGGACTCCAGGATCCAGCGATGGGCTGACCCGGGCCCGCGCGGAGCAGGCGCTCCGCCGGATGCGCGAGACCGAACGCGCACGCCGGCCGGTCGGCACCGAGCGCATAACGATGGAAGAGGCAGGCGCTGAGCTACGGCGACGTCTTGAGCTCAAGGGCCGCAAGAAGTCACACAAGCAAACGGTCGAATCCGACCTGCGCAACCACATTTCCCCGTTCTTCGGCGCGACCGATCTTGATCGGATAACGCCGGACGACATCGAGCGATACATCGTCGTCAAGCAGCGCGACGGACTGGCCGTGAAGACGGTGCGCAACCACGTCAACACGATGCATTCGGTCTTCGACATCGGCGTGCGCCGAGGCTGGTGCCTGAGCAACCCCGTCAAGCTCGCCGACCGTCCCAGGCTGCGCAAGACGGAAACTCGGATCCAGTTCCTCGATCAACAGAGCCTCGACGCGTTGGTCGCCGCCCCCTATCCCGCCGACGCCTTCGGTCGTGTCGAACCGTCTCTCTACCTCACGGCTGCGATGACCGGCCTGCGGCAGGGTGAGCTGCTCGGCCTGCGGTGGCGGGACGTGGACTTCCAGGCGAGCAAGGTCCGCGTGGTCTCGCCCTATGTGCGTGGAGAGTTCGCCGACCCGAAATCGGAGGGCTCCGGTCGCTCGGTGCCGATGGCTCGCCGCGTCAGCGACGTGCTCGCCGAGCTGCACAGTCGCACGATGTACCCGCGACCGCAGGACCTCGTGTTCTGTCATCCCGAGACGGGGAAGCCGCTGGACCGCTCGAAGCTCATCCGCCGCTTCCGCCAGGCGATCGAGCGCGCCGACGTTGCGCCGGTCACCTTCCACGAGCTGCGACACACGTTCGGGACGCGCATGGCTGCGGCTGGTGTTCCGATCCGCACGGTCCAGCATTGGATGGGTCATGCGGATCTCAAGACGACACAGATCTACGCGCACTACTCCCCCACCCACGACGAGGCTGCGACGGTCGACAGGGCGTTCGCCTGAGTCGGGCGTCAGCGGCGCGGGCAAGAGTTCGGCCGGCAGCCCGCCGTCGCCGCGGCTCGTCGGACGGCGGTACGGAGCGATAGCGAAGTGACGTGCGGAACTACAGCTGCTCGCCGAGCCAGCGCTCGAGCGACGGCCGGCTGAAGCGAATGTGGCGTCCAAGGCGCAGGCACGGCAGCTGCCCCTGTCGAACTGCCTCGTAGACCCAGCTCGTTCGCACACCGAGCAACTCGGCAGCCTCCTTTGGAGTGAGCAGCGGCGACGCAAGGTCGACGGACGCACGTGGTCCGAGATCAGACCTCTGGGCATCGCTCGTGCTGCTCGTATCGCGAAGGGCGCTCATGTTGGTCAAGCGAGGCGAACGTTCTAACGTGCGCAGCGAGGAGGTTCAAAGCGCGCGAGGCCGCGAACCGCGGGGATGCGGGCCCCCCTCGTCAACTCGCCGGGCAGCACCACGGTGGAGCCGAACATCGGCTGCGCGTGGCTGGGCGTGCTCGACCATTGTCAGCACGCCTGGCCACCGCACGCAGCTGTTTCCGCGGGGCCTTGACCGCGCCGATCCGCTTCAGGAGGCGCGCTGGTAGGTCGCTCTGATTCGCTCCACGCACGGCTTCCCACCCCCGGGCCGCGCAAAGCGCGGCCGGCGCCGGCGCTGCCTTCAGCAGGGACGATCGCCCTGTGCCCCACAGCTGTGTCCGAACGCACCTCGAAGTCGCGACCCCTTCGGTCGGGCCCTCGCCGGGAGGGGCTGATCAGCCCCGCGGCACCTTGTGCATCTAGTCTGTTCTTGCTTTGGCTGTGCATCTTCGCTGCGTTGGCGGGAGACGAACGAGGTCCAGCGGGTTGCCGTCGTGCCGCCGTGCTCGCGGCGTCGCAGGGTGCTCGGAGCTGGTGGAAGGCTTGCTCGGTGGCGGGCGTTCGATAGGTCGCGCGGTGTGGGGCGGGATGTCGTCGATGGAGCGCTGAGCCTTGAAGGGATTGCAACCAAGCGACTTACAGACCGTTAGGCGGGGAAGCCGAGGAACGAGGCGTTCTTCTAGGCAGCACTCCTCCGCCGGGCGCTCGGGTCCCGATGACTTGCCCGTTTCTGCCCCACCCGCGGGCACCGCTGGGCCGGATGTGCGCACCCGAGGATCGAGCAGTCGCTTATGGAGCATGCTCTCTATCTGCCCCTGCCCGAGCGGGGCGCTCTCCCGCTCCGCCGCGTCGCCGTTTATCCGCTCCAAGACCGTAGGCGTTTGTTAACAAACGCAGCGCGACGGCGGGACTCGAGCACGTGGGTCCGATCCCGCTGTCGACACCCGGTCGTGGGGGCGGCGAAACTCCCAGCGTTCACCGATGAGGCCGGTGACCCAATCCCATCACTGGGTGGCAAGGGCGAAGGCCGCCGGGCGGCCGCTTGTGGACCACCCGGCGTCCAGCGCTGTCTGCAGAGCCCGGCCGGGCGAACTTAATGCCCTAGAGGCAAGGCTCTCGCTACCCAGGTGCCCAGCACGGACTGCCGGTAACGCTCGGGTCTGAGCGGCCACATCGGTGAGTCGAGTACCGAGGCTCTGGACGCCGTGACCGGAGACCCGGGCGCCCAGAGCGACCAGTACCGCCAGTACCGTGTGGGGCCTGCCGACAGCATCACGTTCACAAGGTCCGGGCCGGGGAGGTGTACGGTGGACGAGTCGGTCGGCCCCAACGTTCGGCCATCGACGTTCCTCCCGGCCGCGACCTTCGGCTGGCACGGCGCATCGACCCTCCGGGGCGTGCGTGCCCCGACTCGGAGCACCACACCACCCATGACCAGGATCAAGACCTCCGGTACAGAGGCCGAGCAGCGGCAGCGCCAGGCGCAGCGTGTACGACGCGTGGAGCGGGTCCTTGCCGCGCTGCGTGAGCGGCGTGACGAGCAGCCGCATCAAGGACCGCCTCCGGCGGGATTGCTTCAAGCCATCGATGGCTTCACGCAAGATCTCAAACGTCTTCAGGCCCAGCGGAGCTAACGCTCTATTCAGCCGGCCCACACGGGTGGAGCTCCGCCCGGCGTGGCAGGGCAACTGA
>JAOPZU010000146.1 GCA_025963955.1 Solirubrobacterales bacterium | reverse complement strand
CAGAGCGGCACCGCGAGCCAGCCCCCGCCGGCCACCAGCGCGCTCGCGCCGCCCGCGTGGCCGGCGCTCAGCGCGCCCTCGAGCAGCTCCTGGGCGCTGAAGACGGCCAGCAGCGTGGCGCTCAGCTGGCCCCACGAACGCGCGAGGGAGGGCGGACGCCCGACCCGCAAGTGGCGGCGCGCGGCGAGGGCGGCGAGCAGCTGCGCGGCCGCGGCGAGCAGGAGCAGCCCGAGCAGCGGGCAGAGGACCGTCAGGTACTCGTGCCCCGTCGACCGCAGGACGTCGGGCGCGCCGCCACCGTACGCGAGCGCGTACCGCAGCTGGTGCACGGACCAGGCGGCGAGGCCGAGCAGCGCCAGCAGGCGCAGGCGTGATCCGGGACGGCTCACCCGGTCCACGATACGCCTCCGTCGTGCGGCGGACCCGCCTACGCGCCGAACAGGGCGAGCACGGACGGGTCGTCCAGCGCGGGCGCCACCGCGTCCGCGTCCGGCAGCTCGCCGTCCGTGACGTACGGGACGCCCACGACGTGGATGCCCGCCGCGCGCGCGGCGGCGACCCCGGGCGGTGAGTCCTCGAAGGCGATCGCGTCGGCCGGTGCCACGCCCAGGCGGGCGCAGGCCGCGAGGTAGATGTCCGGCGCCGGCTTGTACTGCGGGACCTCGTCCCCCGCGACCGTCGCGAGGAACGGCGAGTCCGGTCCGGTGAGGCCGGCGCCCTCGAGCACGCGGTCGAGGAACACCCGCGGGGAGTTGGAGGCGACCGCCATCGGCAGGCCGCGCTCCTGCAGGAGCGCGATCAGCGCGAGCGCGCCGGGCCGCGGGCTGACGGGCTTCCGCGCCTCCTCCATCACGAGGACGTGCAGCTCGTCGATCAGCGCGTGACCCGTGCCGGGCTCGGCGTCCAGCAGGCGCTCGAGGTTGAGCGCGAGGGCCTCCCCGGAGGAGCCGATCATCGACAGCTTCTCCGGCAGCGTGAAGGTGCGGCCGCGACGGCTCCACAGGATCTCCTCGGCGCGGGTCCACGCTTCCTCGGTGTCGAGGAGCAGGCCGTCGTTGTCGAAGACGACGGCACGCGGGACGGCGGGCGGCGGACGGCGGGGCACGCGGCGGATGATGGCGGACGGGCCCGGAACGACGACGGGCGCCACGCGGGCGCCCGTCGGTGAAGCGGGTGCTGCGAGGAGCTGCTACTTGCCGCGGGCCTTGTCGATCGCGCCCTCGGCAACGTCCTTGACGTCTCCGACGACGTCCTTGAGCTTGCCGGCGAGCTGATCGGCCTTGCCCTCGTTCTCGAGCTGCTCGTCGCCGGTGACCGCGCCGGCGGTCTCCTTGATGTTGCCCTTGACGTTGTCGGCGGTACCGGACATGCGGTGCTCCTTGGTCGCTTGATGGGGGCGGCTGCGGCAGGTGCGGGACCTGCGCGCCACGTCCTTGTTCTTCCCCGTTGACCGGCAGCGAAACGCGCCCGGGCGTGACGGCGGTCACACGCCGGCCGCGAGGCCTGGTACCTGGTTGACTGACGGGGCCGTGACCCCTCCCGCCCCCGTCTCCGCCCCGAAGCTCCCGGCGCTCCTGGAGCCGCTGGACCTGGGCGCCGGCGGCCTGCACGACGAGCTCGAGCTGCGCGGCGTCCACCTGACCGGCGCCGGCGGCGACGGCCTCGCCGTCCGCAACCTCGAGCTCACGGGCGCGCTGCTGGAGGACGTCGACCTCGGCGGCGCACGGCTGCCGCACCTCGGCCTGCGCGACGTGCGGGTCACCGGCGGCTCGCTCGCCAACCTCGACGTGCGCGGCGGGATCGTCCAGCGCAGCGCCTTCGAGCGCGTCCGCCTCACGGGCTTCTCCTGGCACGAGGGGACGCTGCGCGACGTGCGCTTCACGGGCTGCCGGATCGATCTGGCGTCGTTCGCCGCCACCCGGTTGGAGCGGGTGTTCTTCGAGGACTGCTCGCTCACCGAGTGCGAGCTGCCGGACGCGCGGCTGGCGGCGGTCAGCTTCGAGAACTGCGACCTGACGCACGCCGACCTCTCGGGCGCCACCTTCAGCGCCCGCTGCGCCATGCGCGGCTGCACGCTGGACGGCGTGCGGGCGGTCGAGCGCCTACGCGGCGTCACGATGCCGTTCGAGGACGTGCTGGCGGCCGCCGGCACGTTCGCGGCGTCCCTCGGGATCCGCATCCAGACCGGCGACGAGGAGGAGGACGGACCATGAGCGGGACGGACGCGGGCAGGGGCGGGCCGGGGCTGCGCGGCGAGGTGCTGAGCGTGAGCGTCGGTGCGGCCCGCGCAGTGCAGACGGACAAGCGCTGGGTCTCCACGGGGATCTGGAAGGCTCCCGTGGGCGGGCGCGTCGCCGTGCGCGGCGTCAACCTCGAAGGTGACGACCAGGCCGACCGGACCGTCCACGGCGGGCCGGACAAGGCCGTCTACGCCTACGCGTCGGAGGACATCGCGTGGTGGGAGGCACGGCTCGGGCGGCCGCTCGGGCCAGCGCCCTTCGGCGAGAACCTGACCACGCGCGGGCTCGACCTGTCGACGGCGCGCCTGGGGGATCGCTGGCGTGTGGGGACGACCCTGCTCGAGGTCTGCCAGACGCGCGTGCCGTGCTTCAAGCTCGGCCTGCGGATGAGCGATCCGCGGATGGTGAAGGCGTTCGCGGACGCGGGGCGGCCCGGCGCGTACCTGCGGATCCTGGAGGAGGGGGACGTCGGCGCCGGCGACGCCGTCGACGTCGTGTGGCGCCCGGACCACGAGGTGACGACCGCGCTGATGTCCGAGGCGCTGCTGCACGACCACGACCTGCTGCCGCGCCTGCTCGAGGCGCCGGCGCTGCCGGCCATGTTCCGGGAGTGGATCGCGAGCCGCGAGGGCTGACCGGGCGACCCCGGCGGCGCCAACCGGAAGCGGGTTCGACAGGGCGTCAAGTAGCGTCCGGGTCATGTCCCTGAACCACAAGCGCGTCGGCTCCGGTCCGCCGCTCCTGCTCATCCACGGCCTGGCCGGGAACCGGCACTCCTTCGACACGATCATCGACCGGCTCGCCGCGGAGCGCGAGGTCATCGCGATCGACCTGCCCGGGTGCGGCGAAACGCCGGCGCTGGCCGGCGGCGCCGCCACCGTCCCGGACTACGCCGACGCCGTGACCGCGTTCCTGACCGAGCAGGACCTCCTCGGGACCGACGTGGTGGGCAGCTCGCTCGGTGCGCGCCTGGCGCTGGAGCTCGCCCGCCGCGGCGGCGTGGTCGGCCGGGTCGTCGCGCTCGATCCGGGCGGCTTCTGGTCCGGGGGAGCGCAGCGCTTCTTCAGCGTCTCCGTCGGTGCCTCGATCCGCCTGGTCAACGCGCTGCGGCCGCTGCTGCCCTTCCTCACCGGCAACCCGGTGACGCGGACGATCCTGCTGCCGCAGTTCTCGGCGCGCCCCTGGGCCCTGGCCCAGGACACCGTCCTGCCCGCCCTGCGCGGCTTCCGGGACCCGGCCGTCCGTCCCGCGTTCCGCTTCCTCGCCAAGGGGCCGCAGCAGGAGGGCACGCCGGCGCTGGAGCACCCCGTCCTGCTCGTCTGGGGCAAGCAGGACTACGTGACGCCCGCCTCGCAGGCGAAGCTCGCGCTGGAGCGTTTTCCGGGGGCGAGCCTGGAGCTCATCCCGAAGTGCGGCCACTTCCCCCACTGGGACCAGCCCGACCGCGCGGTCGAGCTCATCCTCGGGCACACGCGGGCGGGTCAGCCCGCGTAGCCCGCCCCGTCCGCCACCCGCGCCGCCTTCAGCCCCAGGTGCAGCAGCGTCCGCGTCGTGCCGTCCCGCAGGTCGAACGCGGCGCTCGCCTCGGCGCGGTGCAGGCGGCGGTAGAGGCCGGCGCGGCTGATCGACAGCGCCGCGGCCACCGCGGCGATGTCGCCGCCGAGGTCCAGGTAGCGCTC
>JAOPZU010000143.1 GCA_025963955.1 Solirubrobacterales bacterium | reverse complement strand
GACGCCGACGCCGAGGACGCCGCGCGTGGTGCAGGCCGCGCCCGGGCCCACGCCGACGAGCACGCCGGCCGCGCCGGTGCGCATCAGGTGCAGACCCGTGTGGTAACTGGCACAGCCGCCGGCGATGACCGGGATGCCGACCTCGCGGATGAACTCCTTGAGGTTCAGGGGCGTGGAGGTCATCGAGACGTGCTCGGCCGAGACGACCGTGCCCTGGATCACGAGGATGTCCAGCCCGGCCTCGAGCGCCAGCTCGTAGTACTGGGCGACGCGCTGCGGGGTCAGGGACGCCGCGGTGACGACGCCCTGCTCCTTGATCTCGCGGATGCGCTGCGTGATCAGGTGCGGCTTGATCGGCTCCTGGTAGATGGCCTGCATCTCCCGGGTGGCGACGTCCTTGGGGAGCTGCGAGATGCGCTCGAGCTCCTCCTCCGCGTTCTCGTAGCGCGTGAAGATGCCCTCGAGGTTGAGGACGCCGAGGCCGCCGAGCTTGCCGAGGACCGCCGCGGTGCGGGGGGACACGACACCGTCCATGGCCGACGCCAGCAGCGGCAGCTCGAAGCGGTAGGGACCCAGCTTCCAGGTGATGTCGACGTCGTCGGGGTCGCGCGTCCGGCGCGAGGGCACGATCGCGATGTCGTCGAATCCGTAGGCTCGGCGGGCTTTCTTCCCGCGGCCGATCTCGATCTCCATGGCGGAATCCTCAGTTTGTGTCTAGGACGAAAAGACCCCGCGCAAACGGGGTCGGGGTACGGCGGCAACGGCAACCTGTGAGGCGGCAACCCAAGGTCTCTTCGAGGATATCAGCGGCCATGGACGGGACCTGCCTCCCGGACGAAAGGCCCGCAGGCGACCGGGAACCGGTCTGTCCGTCAGGACACTTCGACGGGTGCCGGGAGCTTCTCGAGCACCGTCTCCCCCACGATCCGGTCGAGCTCGCGCGTCTCGATCAGGCCCGCGCCGAGGCGCTTGGTGGACTCGGCGCCGCACGCGACGGCGAAGCGCAGGCTCTGCTCCGTCGACTGCCGCTGATAGCGCGCGGCGACGTAGCCGGCGAGGAAGGCGTCCCCGGATCCGACCGCCGCGACGGCCTCCTTCGGCTCGATCCACACGCGGGAGAGCTGCCGGTCGCCCCCGGGCTCGAGCGTCGAGGCGATGCAGCCGTCCGGCATCGTCATCAGGGCCTCCCGCGCGCCGAGCTGGATCATCTCCCGCACCGCGATGGCGCGGTCCTCCTCGTCGTTGAACTCGTGACCCACGAGCTCCTCGGCCTCCAGGACGTTCGGGGAGATGACGTCGGGCTCCGCGCGCACCGACTGCCGCAGCGGCTCGCCGTCCGTGTCGACGACGGTGAGGACGTCCATGCGCTTCAGGTCGCGGATCAGCCGCGCGTAGAACTCGGGATCCACCCCGCGGGGCAGCGAGCCGGCCATGACGACGATGTCGGCGCCGCGCGCGAGGTAGAGCAGCTTGTCGCGGAACAACTCAACCTCCTTGGAGGTCACCGCCGGGCCGCGCTCGTTGATCTCCGTCTGCTGCCCGTTCGTCGGGTCGTAGACGGCGGTGTTGGTGCGCGAGTCCTCGCGGATGCGCACGAAGTCGTTGAGGATCGACTCCTCGGTGAGCTGCTCCACGATCCGCGTGCCCGTGGGGCCCCCCGCGAAGCCCGTCGCGATGACGGGCTGGTTCAGCGTCTTCAGCGTCCGCGCCACGTTGACGCCCTTGCCGCCGGCCATCGTCGTCTGCTCGACCGTCCGGTGGCGGCGCCCGAGGCGGAAGCTCGGGACGGAGAGCGACTTGTCGATGGCCGCGTTCAGGGTGACGGTGATGATCATGCGATCTCGGCCTCGGTGCCTGCGGAGCGCTCGCGCCGGGTGGAGCGACGTCGCAGGAGCACGAGGAGCAGGCTACCGCCCACGAACCCGACGAGCAGGAAGATGGTGCCGCGGCGCCGTCCGTAGTCCGACAGCCGCTCGGTGGCGGTCGCGGCCGGAACGTCCCGCGCGGCGACGAGGGCCACGCGGTCGACCGTCCGGCCCCGCTGGCGGACGAGGACGGTCCCCAGGCGCGTGCCCTTCGCGAGCGGGCCCTCGACCTCGTCCGGCACGCCGACGAGCGTGGTGGAGAGCTTCTCACCGCGGCGCGCGGTGCGCTCGACCGTCCGCGAGGCGACCAGCCTCAGCGTCGTGCCGTCCCGGTAGCGGACGCCGGCCGTCGCCAGCGGCTGGTCTCTCCTGACGGCCGCGACCACGTGGTAGCGCTGCAGGCCGTAGCGCAGCAGCCGCAGGGAGTTGCGGTCGCGGGCCTCCTCGGAGCCCGTGCCGAGGACGACGCTGACGACGGTCACGCCGTCACGGGTCGCCGAGCCCACCAGGCAGTAGCCGGCCTGGTTGGTGTGGCCGGTCTTCGCGCCGTTGACGTACGCGGCCCGGCGGAGCAGCGTGTTGCGGTTGACCACGTGGATCGTGCGACCACCGCGGACCTTCAGGTCGGCGTCCGGTCGGTTCGTCGTCTCCCGGAAGAAGCCGTTCATGCGCAGCACGAGGGTCAGCGCGGCCAGGTCGGAGGCGCTGGAGTAGTTGCCGGCCGTATCGAGGCCGACGGGCGTCTCGAAGTGGGTGTTCTTCAGGCCGATCTGCTGCGCGCGCTGGTTCATGAGCTTCACGAAGGCGCTCCGCGAGCCCGCCGTGCGCACCGCGAGCGTCTCCGCGGCGTCGTTGCCCGAGGGCAGCAGCAGGCCGCGGATGAAGTCGGCGACGCTCATGCGGTCCCCCGCGCGCAGTCCGGCGAGGGACTCGGCGCCCGCCGGGTTGTACGGAACCTGCGCGAGGACGTCGTCGAGGTTCAGCTTCTCGAGCGCGACGAGCGCCGTCATGAGCTTCGTGGTGGAGGCGATCGGGCGGCGCTGATCCGCGTTCCGCTGGTAGACGATGTCGCCCGTGGCGGGCTCGACGAGGACCGCGGCGGGGGCGTCGATCGGCGGCGGCCCGGCCGCCCGGGCGGCCGTGGCCGGGCCCCCCACGACCAGCAGCAACAGCGTCAACAGCGCCGCGAGCGCGGCGCGGCCCGTCAGGTGCGCAGCTTGAGCCGGCTTCCGACGTTCAGCGAGTTGACGTCCAGGCCCGGGTTCAGCGCGCGGATGTGGTCGACGCTGAGGCCGGTCCTCACCGCGATGCCGGAGAGCGTGTCGCCCTTCCTCACCACGTAGGACTTCGCCCGCCGCAGGCTGTTCGGGCTCGCCTTCTTCGCGGGCGCGGCCGTCGTCTTGGCCGGCGTGCTGACGGACGCCGAACCGGCGTCGGTCCCCGGCTGGATCAGCGTGTAGACCGCGAAGGCCGCCGCGATCAGCGCGAGCGGGGCGAGGAAGCGTGCTGGGCTGCGGTACCGCATCGGACACGCAGTATGGAGCGGAACGGGCGCTCGCCGGTCTCATGCAAGTCCCCATGCGAGCTCGCGCAGCCGCTCGGCCTCCTGGCGGGCCGCCCGGGCCGGGTCCGCGGGCGCCCCCGCGGCGGTGCGCGCGTGGACGATGGACCGCGAGGCGGTGACGAGGCCCCCGGCCGGACC
>JAOPZU010000087.1 GCA_025963955.1 Solirubrobacterales bacterium | reverse complement strand
CGCGCCGGACCAAGGTGAGGTCCGCAACGCGGCGACGTTGGGTCCAGGCGCCCCCGGGTAGGCTCCGTCGTCCATGACCGAACCCATCGAACAGCTCTGCATCGACACGATCCGCGCCCTCAGCATGGACGCGATCCAGAAGGCGAACTCCGGGCATCCGGGCCTGCCGCTCGGCATGGCGCCCGCCGCGTTCGTCCTCTTCGCGGACGTCATGAAGCACGATCCGGCCGACGTGGACTGGCAGGACCGCGACCGCTTCGTCCTGTCCGCGGGCCACGGCTCGATGCTGCTCTACAGCGCGCTGCACCTCGCGGGCTACGACCTGTCGATGGACGACCTGGAGCACTTCCGCCAGTGGGACTCACGCACCCCCGGCCACCCGGAGCGCGAGTGGCAC
This sequence comes from Solirubrobacterales bacterium, assembly GCA_025963955.1. Taxonomy (GTDB): domain Bacteria; phylum Actinomycetota; class Thermoleophilia; order Solirubrobacterales; family Solirubrobacteraceae; genus Paraconexibacter. The sequence goes on along the minus strand of JAOPZU010000087.1, from coordinate 3,124 downwards.
CAGGGCGGCTGGCGCACCCCCGGGGTCGAGGTCACCACCGGTCCGCTCGGGCAGGGCTTCGCGAACGGCGTCGGCATGGCGATCGCCGAGCAGCACCTGCGCCACACCTTCGGCCAGGAGACGCAGGACCACCACATCTACGCGATCGTCTCCGACGGCGACCTGATGGAGGGCATCGCCTCCGAGGCCGCGTCGCTCGCCGGCCAGCTCGGGCTCGGCCGCCTCGTCTACCTCTACGACGACAACGACATCTCGCTGGACGGCCCGACGTCGCTGAGCTTCAACAGCGAGAACGTGTCCGCCCGCTTCGAGGCCTACGGCTGGCACGTCCTGGACGTGCCGGACGCGAACGACCTGGGCGCGCTGCGCGAGGCGCTCGCCGCCGGCAAGGCGGAGACCGCGAAGCCGACGCTGATCCACGTGCACTCGATCATCGGCTACCCGTCGCCGAACAAGCAGGGCACGAGCAAGGCGCACGGCTCGCCGCTCGGCGAGGAGGAGGTCCGCCTCACCAAGGAGGCGATGGGCTGGGACCCGGACAAGTTCTTCTTCGTCCCGGACGGCGTCTACGAGCGCTTCCAGGAGGGCGCCCGCCGCGGCGCGGAGGAGCGCTCGGCGTGGCAGGGCCGCCTCGAGACGCTCAAGCAGGACGCGGCGAAGGCCGAGCTGTGGGACAAGGCCTGGGTCGGCGAGCCGCTGCCGGGCGTCGGCGAGGCGCTCGCCCCCGGGGCGATCGACTGGGGCAAGCCGGCGCTGGCCACGCGCGCCGCGGGCAAGATGGCGATGGAGGCCTTCTCGTCCTTCGTCCCGACGATGCTCGGCGGGGCCGCGGACCTCACGGCCTCCACCAACACGATCTTCCCCGGTGGCGACGACGAGCGCCTGACCAAGGACCACGTCGGGCGCAACGTCTTCTTCGGCGTGCGCGAGCACGCCATGGCCGGCGCCGTCAACGGCATGGCCGCCCACGGCGGCATCGTCCGCCCGTACGGCTCCACGTTCCTGCAGTTCGCCGACTACATGCGCGGGTCCATCCGCCTCAGCGCCCTGATGCAGCTGAAGGTCGCCTGGGTCTTCACGCACGACTCGGTCGCCCTCGGCGAGGACGGCCCGACCCACCAGCCCGTCGAGCACCTCGCGGCGCTGCGCGCGATCCCGGGCCTGACGGTCATCCGCCCGGGCGACCCGCTGGAGACCGCCGAGGCCTGGCGCGTCATCCACGAGGAGCTCAACGGTCCGGCCGTCCTGGTCCTCAGCCGCCAGAACCTGCCCGTGCTCGAGGGCGCGCCGGTGGTCGGCGGCGTCGGCAAGGGCGCCTACGTGATCCGCAAGACCGACGAGCCGCCGCAGGCGGTCATCGTCGGCACCGGCGGCGAGCTGCACACCGCGCTTGAGGCCGCCGACCTGCTGGCCGCCGACGGCCTGCAGGTGCAGGTCGTCTCGATGCCGTCCTGGGAGCTCTACGACGTGCAGGACGACTCCTACAAGCAGACGGTGCTCCCGCTCGGCGTGCCGAAGGTGTCCATCGAGGCGGCCATCGCGATGGGCTGGAGCCAGTACGTCGACGCGTCCGTCTCGATCGAGCGCTTCGGCGCGTCGGCGGAGGGGACCGAGGTCCTCGAGCGCTTCGGCATCACCGCGGCGGCGGCGGCGGCGAAGGTCAAGGAGCTCATCGGCTGAGACTGCGTGTGCCCGTTGTCCTCCTCCGAGGTGACAACGGGCACACGTATCGCTCGGGCCTACCGTGCCGGCGCCGGCGTCGGCGCCCCAGCGCGCAGCAGCGGCAGCAGCTGCGGGACGTCCGCGCTCACCGTCACGTGGATCGCGGCGGGCTCGCGGACCCAGGCGATGAGGTTCAGCGCGGTCAGCCGGTCCAGGGCGTACTGGAAGGCCTGGGACTGCGCCGGGCTCACGTACTGGCGGGCGATGTCGAAGGTGTAGCCCGTGGTGTGCAGCGAGTAGGCCTTCGTCGCCTGGATGTTCGTCCGGGTCAGCAGTCGCTGGTAGGGGGCATCGCGGATCGTGCTCGTGACCACGAGCGGCCCGTTGCCCGAGATGCCCTGGGCCGCCGCCCCGAGGTAGAGGAGCACGGCCAGCGCCTCCGGGCGCAGGGCGCGGTAGAGGCGCCGGGACTGCTTCAGCCGCGGCGCGAGCTCGCCCATCGCCGGGGAGACGACGAGGCCGTAGCGGGCCAGCCGGCCCGCGTCCAGGCGCACGAGGTCACCGGCGGCCTGCGCCCGCCCGAGGGCGAACGGGTCGGCGTACTCGGGGACGCTGCCCTCGGGGTGCAGCACCTCCTCCGCGGAGTTCTTGTGCGTCTGCAGCGTGGCCGTGGCCGCCAGCGCGGCGGGGCCCGAGCGGTACTGCCGCATGATCGTGGCCGCCGCCCTGACCCGCCAGAGGTAGGTCGAGGAGTCGTCCCCGAGGCCGCGGAGGAAGGCGAAGGCCTGCGCGTGGTCGACCGGCGAGCTCGCGAAGAACAGCTCGGCGTACGGCGTGCGGTCGTCCCCGCCGAAGCGCTTCAGCGCGGTCTGCAGGTTCCCGATGCCCATGTGGTAGCTGACGATCGCGAGCTCCTGGCTGCCCCCGAGCTCCTGCTCGCCGAGCTTCAGGTAGCGGACGGTCGCCGCCAGGGCCTTGTCCGGGTCGAAGCGCTCGTCGATGCGGCGGCGCTGCCGCTCGCGCGCCGCGACCCGCCGCCCGCGGGCGATGCCGCGCGTCAGCCGGGTGCTGGCCGCGACGTCGACCTTCAGCCCCAGCAGGCTCGTCGCGGTCTCCGCCAGGATCTGCGTCAGGCCGGCGGCGCCGCTCCGGTCCGTCGGGTTCGCGATCGCGTCGGGCCGCCCGGCGCTCTCCAGGTAGACGATGCCCTCCAGCAGGTCCGGATCGATGCCGCCGGCGCGGGCGGCCCGCTCGATCCGCGGCCGCAGCGCGTCGACGCGCGCGGCGGTCGCCACGGCCCCGCCGGGGACCTTGGCGTAGAGGACGTGCGCCAGGCCGGCGGTCGCCCGCTGCTCCCGGTCGGCACGCAGGGCGGGCGTGTAGCGCAGCGGATCTTGGCCCTCGCCGGCGGCGGAGCCGGGCAGCAGGTCGGCCGGGTCGCGGGGACGGCCGGTGGCCCCCG
>JAOPZU010000080.1 GCA_025963955.1 Solirubrobacterales bacterium | reverse complement strand
CCAAGCCGCCCAAGGGCCACGAGCTGGACGAGCACTACTTCGGGTCCATCCCCGAGCGCGTCCTGGCGTACATGATGGACGCCGAGGAGGAGCTCTCCAAACTCGGCGTGCCGATCAAGACCCGCCACAACGAGGTCGCGCCCGCGCAGTACGAGCTCGCGCCGATCTTCGAGAACTCGAACATCTCCTCCGACCACCAGCAGCTGACGATGCAGGTCCTGCAGTCCGTGGCGCGGAAGTACGGCCTCGTCTGCCTGCTGCACGAGAAGCCCTTCCAGGCCCTGAACGGCTCGGGCAAGCACAACAACTGGTCGATGGGCACCGACACCGGCAGCAACCTGCTGAAGCCGGGTGACACGCCGGAGACGAACGCGCAGTTCCTGTTCTTCTGCGCCGCGGTCATCAAGGCCGTGAACAAGCACCAGGCCCTGCTGCGCGCGTCCGTGGCCAACGCAGGCCAGGATCATCGTCTGGGCGCGAACGAGGCCCCGCCGGCGATCATCTCGATCTTCCTCGGCAAGGAGCTGGAGAACGCGTTCGAGATGGTGGCCACGGGGAAGGGCACCGCGCTGAAGAAGGGCGTGCTGTCGCTCGGCACCGAGGTCCTCCCCGTCCTGCCGAAGGACGGCGGCGACCGCAACCGGACCTCGCCGTTCGCCTTCACGGGCAACCGCTTCGAGTTCCGCGCGGTGGGCTCGAGCATGTCGCTCGGCTTCGTCAACACCGTGCTCAACACGATCGCCGCCGAGGCGCTCGACGAGCTGTCGGCCGAGCTGGCCACGGAGCTCAAGACGGCCAAGGGCGACGTCTTCAAGGCCGTCTCGGCGATCGTCAAGAAGGTCTGGACCGAGGATCGCGCCATCGTCTTCGACGGGGACGGCTACTCGGAGGCGTGGCACAAGGAGGCCGAGAAGCGGGGCCTGCTGAACCTCCCGACGACGCCGGACGCGCTGCCGTACATCGTCAGCAAGCCCACGGTCGACGCGTTCAAGAAGTACAAGGTCCTCTCCAAGCGGGAGCTCGAGTCGCGCTACGAGGTCTTCGTCGAGCAGTACTCGACGAAGCTCAACATCGAGGCAGAGACAACGGCGACGATTGCCCGGACGATGATCCTGCCGGCGGCGATGATGCACGCCGAGCTCATCGGCGACGCCGGCGAGAGCGCCGGCCTCGCGAAGCTCAAGCAGGAGATCACGACCCACATCGACGACCTCATCGACGCGATCTTCGCTCTCGAGGCGGCCAACGACCACGACGGCCCCGAGGGCGGCGTCCAGCACGCGATCTACATGCGCGACACCGTCATCCCCGCGATGACCGCCGTCCGCACCGCGGCCGACAAGCTCGAGAAGATCGTCACCGACGACTTCTGGCCGATGCCGAAGTACTCGGAGATGCTGTTCATCAAGTAGCGTCTCTTTGAGATGAAGCCGGACCGAAAGCCCCGCAAATGCGGGGCTTTCGTTGTTCCGGGACACGCGCCGTGGCGACGAAAGCCGCAGCTGTGGCGACAAGCCACCCTCAACCGGCGTCCGGGGACACCCCCGCACGCGCGGTGGGCGCCGCCCGCGCCGGCGACCTGGTGAGGCCGCCGGCGACTGCTGGCTTCTACCGCAGGCGGACGGTGACCGACTTGGCGGGAGTCGGCCTCAGGTAGCGGTTGCCCGAGAACCGCACGACGAACCGGAGGCTGCGGGCCGAGCGGAAGCGACGGGTGCTCGTGAACTTCAGCCGCAGCGTGTACCGGCACGAAGCTCCCAACCTCACCCGACGGTTGGACAAGGTCGTCCCAGCGCGCTTGGTCTGGATCGTGACCCGTCCATTCGGGGCCCCGCACACCGTCTTGCGCGTGCGGGAACCGCTGAGGGCCGACGCCGGTACCACAACGGTGCCGCTGATGAGGAACGTCCGGCTGTTCACGCGCCGGCCGCGGGCGGTCAGCTTCGGCTTCTTGCGTCCAGCTGTCGTGGTCACGGTAGTTCCGGGGGACCCCGTTGTTCCAGGCGTCCCGGGCGCTCCGGGCGTTCCGGTCCCAGGGCTGCTGCTCCCAGGGGTGCCGGTCCCGGTTCCACCGGGCGTCCCGGTCCCAGGCCCGGTGCTCCCGGTGGTGCCGGTTCCGGGGCCGGTGGTGCCCGTCGTCCCGGTTCCGGGCCCGGTCGTGCCGGTGGTGCCCGTCGTCCCGGTTTCCGGTCCGGTAGTACCGGTTGTGCCGGTGGTGCCTGTCGTGCCTGTCGTGCCGGTGGTGCCTGTCGTGCCGGTGGTGCCGGTGGTGCCGGCGGTGCCGGTCGTGCCGGTGGTGCCTGTCGTGCCGGTGGCGCCAGTGGTGCCTGAGGGATCCGTGGTGCCGGTGGTGCCGGTGATCCCCGTCACCCCTTGTGCGAAGGCCGCACTGAGTTCGCCGGGCGCAAAGAACGCGGCCGGAGCTAGGACCGCCACCGAGCCCGCGGCGAGGAATCCGGCTGGGCCGAACCTCTTCAAGTCTTGCTTCAAGTCACGCATTCGTGTCCTTTCGACGCTGCCCGAGAATGAGGTGGGCGGCATGCCCGTACCGTCCGGGTTCTCACGCTCGCGGTTTGTCGCCGCACACTCCGACCGTCGTCAGGCTGACAAGCGCTTCGTCGAGCGGATTGCGATGCCGACGACGCGGCTCGCACGACTCAGGGTTTGTACGCTTCGACCCAGTCCAGGTGCCGACCACACAGCGTTGTGGCCCGTGCGGCTGGCACGGTGCGGACGCGCAAGGGCTGCGCCTCGGGCGGGGCGAGCACGAGCGGCCCGAGCGGCAGGGCCAGCGATCGCTGCCCACGCTCCCCCGGGGCAAGCCCGTTGTCGGCGTAGGAAAGGCTGATTCGGTGGCTTCCGAGGGTGAGCTGCGTATGACCGAAGCGCATCATTCCGCCCTGGTTGTTCAGCCGGCCCCGTACTGTGCGCGTCGGTTTCCCGTCGATCCGTACCGTGGTTGCGCCACGGGTTGAACCGCCGAGCCACACGGCGTACATGCCGGCTGCGGGCACGGTGAAGGTGCCTGTGGCTGTGCTGTCGTCGGCGGGGACCAGGACCTGTGCGCTGGGCCCTGCGGTGATGTCGCCCGTGAGCCGCAGCCTTGCGAGCGGCACGACGGTTGGTGTCGCCCGGTCCACGGTCACGAGTCGTCCGCCTGGACCGACCCGGGCGGCCAGCGCACGAACCGCGCTGCACGGCGGCACTGCCCCTGGGTCGGTGGCGCTGCCCAGGGGCAGATCGGCGAGGAACGGCGTGGAGGCGATCGCGCTCCTCTGCCACACGTCGTAGCTTTCGCCCGAGCGACGCAGTGCGTAGGCCGACGGCGGGCGGCTGCTCAGGGGACTGGTGCGGAGCACGAGGCTGCGGTAGGCGCGCAGAGCAACGGGGTCAAACGCTCCGATGTCGGCGGTGGCCGACTTCGGAAGTTGCGTCCCGTCCCGGAGGGGAATCGGTCGCCGGCGGCGCTCTGACGCGCCCTCGGCGTCTGCTTTTCGCAGAAAGTGGCGTGCACCGTACGGCTCGTACTCCGTCATGAGCGTTGGTCCTTGCCCGGCGAGCAGTTGACCAGCCCGTTCAAGCTCGCCAAGTTGTTCATACGGGGCGACGTAGCTGTTCGCGTATCCCAGGACGTTGCTCCACACCACTCCGGCGACGATCGCCGCGGCACCTCCCAGGGCGGCGCGGCGCAGGAGGCCAGGCCGCTCGGTCGCGACCCACAAGAGCCCCGTGAGGCCGACGGTGAGCACGATCGGTGAGGCCGTCGCCATCGACTTCGCGTCCACCCACGGCGAGCCGCGCGAGATCAGGAGCTGACAAGCGACGAAGCCCCCGACGACGTAGCCCAGGAGCGGCCCCGCCCGCCGCGATGCGGCAAGGCCAATACCGCCGGCAGCGGCGAGGCTGAGGAACAGGAGAAGGCCTCTGATCAGCCCGTTGTAGTCCGGGGTGAGCCGGAAATCGCCGGCAGGCCAGATTCCTAGGACATGCGCGAACGGGAGCGGGGCTCGCAGGTTGCCGAGCTCGGTGTTTGCCGTCAGCACGCTTCCTGACTTGAGCTGCGGCGCGAGGAACAAGCGCGCAAGTAGCAAAGACGGCACGGAAAGCGCCGCAACGGCAGCTACCAACGTCAGACCGGACGTCACCAACGCCCGAGGCCGGAATCCGGTGATGGCGACGGCCACGAGGATGATGGGCGCGGCCCAGACGCCTCCGCCCAAGCTCAGGGCAGCAACCAGCGCGGCGACGGCCACAGCGAGCGGCAGCACGCGCCGCGCTGCGCAAGTGAGTGTCGGGGCCAAAGCAGCCACGAGCGCGACGAGCAACGCCGCCGTGACCTCCTTGATCGCGCCCCACTCCGCGTAGGAGAACAGGAGCGCGGACTGGGCCGCGGTGAAGGCCGCTGCGGCGCGCGCCCGGGGTCGCGCGAGGATCGGCGTGACCAGGTCGGAGATCGTGAGGCAGAGGAGTCCGGCGGTCAGGGCCATCGTCGGGGCAAACAGCCAGGCTACGTCGCGGCCGAGAGTGAACTTGCTCCCGAGGCCAAGGGGCAGAAAGGCGCCGATCGGGTATCCCCCTGGTATGTAGTCCCGGACGGCTGCCTCGAAGCTGGACGGCGCGAGGCCGCCGACGTCGCGGCCGGCGGTCATGGAGAGGTCCGTCAGCGACAGCCAGGTGGCGATGTCGTCGAGCTGGACATACCCCGTGAAGGTCGCGTGCCCCGAAAGAAGGACCGGAGCACCGAACACGACGAAGACCCCGACGGCTGCGGCACCCGTCCATCGGTCCGGCAGACAAGCGCGACGATCCTCCGCGACCCAGAAGCCCGCCAGCGCGACGACAAGCACGAGCGGAGCCGCAAACCGGGCAGTAGACCCGTCGGCCGTCGCGGCGGATGCCACGACGATCATCGTCGCGAAACCGACTGGAAGCACGAGCACCGCGGAAAGACCGCCACCTGCCGCCCGGGCCACAGCTAGTCCGCAACCCGCGCTGACAACGAGCATGGCGATGGGGAAGACCAACCAAGAGACCAGCATCGCTCAGACCTCCACCAGGACGCGCCGAGAACGCTTCAGCACTGGCCGGTCCTCCACCGTCGCGACGCGGCGGCCCCGGGGAAGCTTGCTGGGCGGACGGGACCTGACGTCGCTCATACCTTCCACATCATGGCGAATCCGCCGGAGCCGGGCAGGGGGTTCTCGGCGGTCGAGGTCGGACCGCGACGCGAGGAACGCGGTGCTTGTTCTGCTGTGCACCAACGTCCGCGACGCACCGCCGCGCGCGGCACGGATAGCCCCTGGATCAGGGGCTCCCCGCGTCATGAGGTGAGGCCATGGGCGCCGCCGACCGGTTGGCGCGTCGTGGCCCGCCGCAGGGAAGGACCACGACCGCGACCGCGAGCGCGAGCAGCAGCAGGACCGTCGCGGCCGTGAGCGCGGCCGAGATGCGGTGGGCGAGCAGGGCGCCGCCGGTGAGGGAGCCCGAGTCGGCGGCGGCGAAGACCGTGACGAGGAGGGCGAGCCCGAGCGAGCCGCCGATCTGGTGCGCGACGTTCGTGACGCCACCGGCGGCCCCGGCGTCCTCGCCGCTGACGCCGACCAGGCCGCCCGCGGTCAGGGGCCCGAGGGACCCGCCCTGGCCGAACCCGACCAGGCCCATCGGGATGGCGATGCCGGTTGAGTAGGCGGTGTCGGGGCCCAGGCGGCTGAGCCACGCCATCCCGGCGGCCGAGACGAGCAGGCCCGCGACGAGGACGGTCGGGTTGCCGTAGCGGCGCGTCAGGCGCGGGACGAGCATCGCCGCCGCGAAGTTTGGGACGGTCACCGGGAGGAACGCGAGGCCGGCCTCCACGGGGCTGTACCCCGCGACGCTCTGCAGCCACTGCGTGGTGAAGAACCAGAACGGGGCCATCGCCCCGAGGAACAGCAAGCGGGCGGCGTAGGCGCCCGCCCGCTCGCGGCTGGCGAAGAGGCGGAGCGGCATGATCGCCTCGGCGGTGCGCCGCTGGAGGGCGACGAAGGACACCAGCAGCAGGACACCGACGGCGATCGCGCCGGTCGCGGCCGCCTCGCCCCAGCCGGCGTCGGCGGCGCGGACGATGCCGAAGACCAGCGCCGTCATGCCGACGGTCGACGTCAGCGCGCCGGTGACGTCGACCCGCCCGGGCTGCGGCGGGGTCTCGGGGAGGAAGCGCGGCGTGGCGAGGATCATCGCGGCCCCGATCGGGAGGTTGATGAAGAACCCGACCCGCCACGACAGCCACCCGGCGAACATGCCGCCGATGACCAGGCCGACGGTGGCGGCGACACCGGCGACCGCGGCGTAGGAGGACACTGCGCGGGTGCGCTCCGCGCCCTCGTCGAAGCTCGTCTGCAGCAGCGCGAGGGTCGACGCGGCGAGGACGGCCGCACCTGCGCCCTGGACGGCGCGCGCAGCGATGAGCCACGACTCGGACTGCGCCGCGCCGACGCCGACGGACGCGGCCGTGAACAGGCCGAGCCCGATCATCAGCATCCGGCGACGGCCGACCAGGTCACCGAGGCGTGCCCCGAGGAGCAGGAGCCCGCCGAAGGCCAGCAGGTAGGCGTTCTGCACCCAGGACAGCGCGGTCGCGGAGAAGTCCAGCGTCCGGTGGATCTCCGGCAGTGCGGTGATCACGATCGAGATGTCCAGCACGATCATCGTGTAGCTCGTCAGGACGATCGCGAGGATCGGGCCCTTCCGCAGCGGCCGGCCGGCCCCGGCGGTGATGGAGCCGGGCCCGTTGAAGATGGCGGCACGCATGCAGAACACTGAACCACCGATCCCGCGAACCTGGGAGGCCCTGCGAAGGGTGCCCTGACAGGACCCCTCTGGGTCCCCGGACCGGGGCTAGGCTCGAAGGGTGGAACCGGAACCCAGCAGTGCCATCGGCGCGTTCCTCAGCTCCCAGGCGGGCCCAGGTCACGCCTGAGCAGGCGGGCCTGCCAACCTACGGCCCACGCCGCGTCCCGGGCCTGCGGCGCGAGGAGGTCGCCTCGCTGGCCGGGGTGAGCATCGACTACTACAAGCGCCTGGAGCGGGGCAGCACCTCACGTGTCTCGGAGAGCGTCCTGGGGGCCCTCAGCCGTGCGCTGCAGCTCGACGACGCCGAACACGCGCACCTGCTCGACCTCGCCCGCAACGCCGGCCCCGTCGTCCCGAGGACGCGACGCCCGGCGCGTGCGCGGGTCCGGCCGAGCGTGATGCGGATCCTCGAGTCGATGCGCGCCCCCGCGATCGTCCGCTCCAGCCGGGTGGACTACCTCGCGGCCAACCCGCTCGGCCGCGCGCTCTACGCCCCCGTGTTCGACAGTCGCGAACAGCCCGCCAACAGCGCCCGCTTCACCTTCCTCGACCCGGCCGCGCGCGACTTCTACGAGGACTGGGAGCGCACCGCCCGAGACCTCGTCGCCCACCTGCGCTCCGAGGCCGGTCGCAGCCCGTACGACCGAAGCCTGACGGACCTCATCGGTGAGCTGAGCACCCGCAGCCCGGAGTTCTCGCGCTGGTGGGCGACCCACGACGTGCGCTACCACCGCGTCGGGACCAAGCGCCTGAACCACCCCGTCGTCGGCGAGCTCGAACTCAGCTACGACGTCATGGACCTGCCGGCCGACGAGGGCCTGAACATCACCGCCTACAGCGCCGAGCCCGGCAGCCGCTCGGCCGAGGCCCTCGACCTGCTCGCCAGCTGGACCGCCACCCCCGAACCCGCAGACCGGAGCTGAACCCGCATGCAGATCACCCGCAGCAGCGTCGACACCATGAAGGGCCCCGAGGACTGGTTCACCGGCGACGTCTACGTCGACGCGGTGGCGGCCCCGGCCGGCAGCTCGACCTCCGCCGCCGCGCTCGTCCACTTCACCCCCGGCGCCCGCACCGCCTGGCACACCCACCCGCACGGTCAGACGATCTTCGTCACCGAGGGCGTCGGGCTGTGCCAGCGCGAGGGCGGCCCGATCGAGGAGCTCCGCCCCGGCGACCGCGTCTTCTTCGAACCCGGTGAGAACCACTGGCACGGCGCCGGCCGCACGCGCTTCATGACCCACCTGGCCATCCAGCAGAACGACGAGAGCGGCAGCCCGGTGACGTGGGGCCGGCACGTCACCGACGAGGAGTACGCCGCCTGAGTCCCGCCGTCCCGGCTCTGCGCTGAACAACGGGCGGCCGCAACCCGCGGCTCAGAACAGCGTCAGCACCTCGAAGCGCAGCGGCGGGTCGCGGCGGACGGCCGTTCCGGTGTCCGCGTCCGGTTCCGTCGCCGGGGGGCGGCGACGCCGGCGCCGGGGCACCCGCGGGGCGAGGAAGAGCGCGATGTGCCCGGGGTGCACGAGCCATTCGAGGTGCTCGATGTCGGACGCCGGCAGGATGCGCGTGGGCTGCTCCCGGCGCCAGCGCCGCCGCTCGTCCAGCTGGGCCGCCCAGCGCGAGAAGGCGCCGTCCCGCTCCGCCTCGAGCACGCGGTCGGCAGCGAAGAAGCGCATGGGCGCCCGGAAGCCGTACGGGTTGGGGGCGAGCGCGTCGGGCGCGCTCAGCAGCGCGCCGTTGAGACCCTCGGTCCAGCCGCGCTGGCGCTTCAGGTCGCTGGCGCTGATCAGGCGTGTCTCGGTCGCGCCCGGCACACGTCCGAGGGTAGCGCCGCGTTAGGGTCGACCGATGCCCGTCGTCGCCGCTGCCCCTGCCCGCTGACGGTGCTGCGCTCGGAGGCGGTGGAGGTCGTCCTGGCGGGCGGCCGGCGGATTCTCGGCCCGGTGTCGCTCGCGGTCGCTCCCGGGACGCTGACCGCGCTCGTGGGCCCCAGCGGCTCCGGCAAGACGACCTTCCTGCGGACTCTGGCCGGCATCGACCTGCCGACGGCCGGCACGGTCACCCTCGACGAGGATGCCGCCAGCCGCCGCGTGGAGGACATCGGCTACGTCCCGCAGCGCGAGACGATCCACGAGCGCCTGACCGTGATCGAGGCGCTGCGCTACGCGGCGATCCTGCGCCTGGACGCCGACGAGGACATCGAGGCCCGTGCGGCGCAGACCCTGCGCGAGCTCGACCTCGAGGAGCAGGCCGACACCCACGTCGGGGACCTCTCCGGTGGCGAGCGTCGCCGGGCGGCGTGCGGCATGGAGCTCGTCGGGCGGCCGCGCGTGCTGTTGCTCGACGAACCGACCAGTGGCCTGGATCCCGTGCTCGAGCGCCGTCTCATGCTCATGTTCCGGCGCCTGGCCGACCAGGGACGCGCAGTGGTGGTGTCCACGCACGCCACAGCGAGCCTCGACCTGTGCGACACCGTCGCCGTCATGGCCCGCGGCCAGCTGACCGTCGCCGCGGACGCCCGCAGCGCCATGGAGTCGCTGCACGCCGCCGTCGGCGCCGAGAAGGACGCAGCCCCGGTGGGCGGCGTCGGCCTCACGGAGGACCCGCCACGGCTCGGCGTCGGCTCGCGCCCCTTCGGGCTCGAGCTGCGCGCCCTCACCGGCCGCTACCTGCGGACGCTGCTGCGAGACCGGCGCACACTTCGCATCCTGCTCGGGCAGGCCCCGATCATCGGGATGCTGATCGTGCTGCTCTTCGACCCGGGGTCCTTCGACCGGGCGGGCGACCAGCCTGCGAACGCGGTGCAGCTCGTCTTCATGATGATGACGGGCGCGATCTGGCTCGGCATCACCGCGGCGGCGCGGGAGATCGTCAAGGAGCGGTCGATCATCGAGCGCGAGTTCGACGTCGGTCTGCGCTCGGACGCCTACGTGCTGGCCAAGGCGATCGTCCTCTTCGGCCTGAGCACCGTCCAGGTCGTGCTGATGATGGCCGTCGTCGTCCTCCTGCAGCCGCTCGGGGAGTCGCTCGGCTCGGTGCTCGCGCTCGTGGGACTCGCGATCCTCGTCTCCTGGGTCAGCGTGGCGCTCGGGCTCGTCGTCTCCGCGCTGGCGCGGAGCGTCGACCAGGCGGCGGGTGTCGTGCCGCTCATCCTGATCCCGCAGCTGCTGTTCGCGGGCGCCCTGGTCCCGCTCACGCGTATGCCGCGGATCGCAGAGGCCATCGCCCAGATCGTCTACGGGCGCTGGGCCTACGCCGGCATGGGGTCGGCCGTCGACCTGGACACGCGCCTGACCTCGCGGACCGGGACGAACGAGGCGCTCGGCTTCGGGCGCTCGTTCTTCACCCTCACGCCGTCGACCTCCGCGCTCGCGCTCATCTGCTTCACCGCGATCTTCCTCGCCATGACCGCCGTGGTGCTGCAGTGGCGGGCACCGGCGGACGCGGGCTGACGGGGACGCCCGTGCCGACGCCTCCGCGGTGACGAGGCGACCTCAGAAGCTCGTCCGCAGGGTGAGCGGGTAGACCTCCGGTGCACCGCGCCGGCGCAGCTGCCCGCCGACCATCGCGAGGGTCCAGCCGGACTGCCGGGCGTCGTCCACGAGCAGGCACGGGCCCGGTGGCAGCTCGGCGTCCACCGCGAAGGCGCCCCGGACGTTGTCGGCCTGCTGCGCCGCGTTGCGCATGCGGGACTGCGGCGGGCGCTGTGGGTCGGCCCGCTGGACGGCGGGCGCGAACGGCAGTCCGAGGGCGATCGCGACCCGGAGGGCCAGGTCCGACACGACATCGGTTCCGTCCGGGCCGCCGCGGCGCGCCGGGACGCCGGCGACCCACCCGAGGGGCACGCCCCAGCCGCGCACGAGGTCGGCGAGCGCGTCGACGAGCTCGTCGCGCACCCGTCCGCTCTGCAGGTCCGCCCGGACGAGCGGGTCCCAGCCCCCGTCGCCGGCGCGGGCCAGCGCCCGCCCCTCGGCGATCAGCACCGCGGGCGGCATCTTCTTCATCGCGCCCGTCTCGCGGTCCGGAGCCATCTTCTTCGCGTCCAGCGTGAGCGGACGCGAACGCAGCGCCCGCGCCGCCGAGGCCACGACCGCCTCGTCGGGCGCGAGCTCGAACCGCGGCTCGGTGCAGACCGCGCAGCGCCCGCAGTCCTCGGGCGCGGGATCATCCAGCTCCTCCTGCAGGGCGCGCATCAGGCAGCGCCCGTCCGCGCCGAAGGAGGCCATGGCGGCCTGCTCGGCCCGGCGGAGGGCGGTGACCTGCGCGTAGCGCTCGCCGTCGTAGTGCCACGGCTCCCCCGTCCGGTGCCAGCGCGTCCCGTCCTTGCGCACCGCCCCCTCCACCTCGAGGATCTTCAGCATCGCGTCCAGCCGGCCGCGCCCCAGGTTGACGGCGGACTGCAGCTCCGGCACCGAGGCGCCGGCGGGCGCCTCGAGCTCCTGCAGGACCCGCGCCACGTGCTCCTCGCGCGGGAAGGCCTGCTCGATGAAGAAGTCCTGGATGCGGCGGTCCTCCACGCCGCGCAGCAGGACGACGTCGGCGTGGTCGACGCCACGACCGGCGCGCCCGACCTGCTGGTAGTAGGCGATGACGGAGCCCGGGGCCTGGAAGTGGACGACGAAGCGCAGATCGGCCTTGTCGTAGCCCATCCCGAGCGCGCTCGTGGCGACGACGGCCTTCAGCTCGTTGCGGAGCAGGCGCTCCTCCACCGCGATGCGGTCCTCGGTGGGCTGATCCCCCGAGTAGGCGGCCGCGGCGATGTCGTGCTCGTTCAGGAAGGCGGCGACGACGTCGGCGTCGCGCTTGGTGAGCGTGTAGACGATCCCGGAACCCTCAAGCGTCGGCAGGACCTGGACGAGCCAGGCCAGGCGCGAGGCCTGGGAGGGCAGCTCGCAGACCTCCATGCGCAGGGAGGTCCGGCCGAGCGGACCGCGGTAGGCGCGCAGCGCGCGGGGATCGCCCGCGGCGAGCTGTTCGGTGACGTCGTCGACCACGCGGTCGTTCGCGGTGGCGGTCGTCCCAAGAACGGCGACCCCTTCCGGCAGGCGGGCGATCATGTCCCGGATCCGCCGGTAGTCCGGTCGGAAGTCGTGGCCCCAATCGCTCACGCAGTGCGCCTCGTCGACGACGAGCAGGCCGATGGAGCGCGCGAACAGCGGCAGCATCTCGTCGCGGAAGCGCGGGTGGTTCAGCCGCTCGGGGCTGATGAGCAGCAGATCGACCTCGTCGGCCTCCAGGGCCGCCTGGACCTCCCGCCACTCCCCCACGTTCGTCGAGTTGATCGTCCGGGCCCGGACGCCCAGCCGCTCGGCCGCCGCGATCTGGTTGCGCATCAGCGCCAGCAGCGGCGAGACGATCAGGGTGGGGCCCGACCCCTGGGCCCTGAGCAGCGCCGTGGCGACGAAGTACACCGCGCTCTTGCCCCAGCCCGTGCGCTGCACGCAAAGGACTCGTGCGCGGTCGTCGACGAGGTCGCGTATCGCCTCGAGCTGTCCGTCGCGGAAGGACGCCTCTGGGCCCGCGAGCGCGTGCAGGTGGTCGAGAGCGGCGGAGTCGGTGGTGGAGGTGCTCGTCATGGGGTTCACGACCACAGTAGGCGGCACGCAGGCGACCTCGCCCCCGGCCGCGCACGTCCGTCACGCGGTCGGTGTTCTTTCGTCGCAACCTTGCCACGAGCGTGTCAAGGTTCCGGTAGACTGTCCCGCAATGCGCGACTACCTCCAGGCCACCCGTGACCGCGTCATCGTCTTCGACGGCGGGATGGGCGCGACCCTCGAGATGTGGGACCTCTCCCTCGAGGACGACTACAAGCTGCCGGGCCGCGCGCACGAGGCGCTCGTCCTGAACCGCCCCGACATCATCGAGAAGCTGCACCGCACGATGGTCGAGGCGGGTGCCGACGTCGTCGAGACGGACACCTTCCAGGCCAGCCGGCTGAAGCTCGAGGAGTGGGGCCTGGCCGAGCACACGATGGAGATCAACGTCAAGGCCGCCGAGATCGCGCGCCGCGCCGTCGGCGAGGACCGCTTCGTGGCGGGCTCGATCGGCCCGACGGGCTTCCTGCCGGCCAGCGACGACCCGACGCTCGGCATGATCCGCTTCCGCGACCTCGTCGCCGTCTTCGCCGAGCAGGCGGAGGGCCTGATCGTCGGCGGCGTGGACCTCATCATCATCGAGACCGCGCAGGACATCCTGGAGGTCAAGGCCGCGATCTTCGGCGCACGCGAGGCGATGAAGAAGCTCGGCAAGAAGGTCCCGCTGCAGATCTCCGTCAGCCTCCTGCCAAACGGCGGCAAGATGCTGCTCGGCACCGACATCGCGTCGGTGCTCACGACGCTGACGGCGCTGAAGGTCGACGTCATCGGCCTCAACTGCTCCACCGGCCCGGAGGACATGCGGGACGCGATCCGCTACCTCGGCGAGCATTCGCCCGTCCCGGTGCACTGCATCCCGAACGCCGGCATCCCGCAGCAGGGCCCGGACGGCGAGACGATCTTCCCGGAGAAGCCCGAACCGCTCGCCGCCTCCCTGAAGGACTTCGTGGAGCGCTACGGCGTCTCGATCGTCGGCGGCTGCTGCGGCACGACGCCCGAGCACATCCGCGCGATCGCGGACGCCTGCCGTCCCGCGCGCACCGACTTCACCCGCCCGAAGGCCGGGCCGCCGATGGTCTCCTCGATGATCACGGCCTCGCCACTGGTCCAGGAGCCAGCGCCGACCATCGTCGGCGAGCGCGTCAACTCGCAGGGCTCCCGCAAGGCGAAGGAGATGCTCCTCGCCGACGACTACGACGGCATCCAGCAGATCGCCGAGGACCAGGTCGAGGGCGGCGCCCACGTGCTCGACCTGTGCGTCGCGCTGACCGAGCGGACCGACGAGGACGAGCAGATGCGCGAGGTCGCCAAGCGCGTCTCGCTCACGCAGCCCACGCCGATCCAGATCGATTCGACCGAGCCCGACGTCATCGCGATGGCGCTCGACCAGATCCCGGGCCGCGCGATCGTCAACTCGATCAACCTCGAGGCCGGCCGGGACAAGCTCGACACGGTCCTGCCGACGGTCGTCGAGCACGGCGCCGCGCTGATCGCCCTGACGATCGACGAGGTCGGCATGGCGAAGACCGCGGAGCGCAAGGTGGAGATCGCCAAGCGGCTGAAGGAGCTGTGCTGCGATGAGCACGGCCTGGATCCCGAGCTGCTGATCTTCGACGTGCTGACCTTCACGCTGACCACGGGCGACGACGAGTGGAAGCCGTCGGCGGTCGAGACGATCGAGGGCATCCGCCGCGTCAAGGCGGAGATCCCGGGCGTGAAGACGTCGCTCGGCGTCTCGAACGTCTCCTTCGGCGTCGGCGTGCCCGCGCGCTCGGTCCTGAACTCCGTCTTCCTCTACCACTGCGTGGAGGCCGGGCTCGACCTCGCGATGGTCAACCCGAACCACATCACGCCGTACTCCGAGATCGGCGAGGAGGAGCGCGAGCTCGCGAACGACCTGGTCTACAACCGCCGCGAGGACGCGCTGGAGCGCTTCATCCAGCACTTCGAGGCGAAGGGCGAGTCCGCGGAGGCCGAGGGCCCGGCGAACCCGACGGAGCACATGACGCCCGAGGAGGCGCTGCACTTCCACATCCTGCGGCGCAAGAAGGACGGCGTGGAGGCCCAGATCGACGCTGCCGTCGAGAAGCTCGGCGCGGTCCCGGTCCTCAACGACGTGCTGCTGCCCGCGATGAAGGAGGTCGGCGACAAGTTCGGCGCCGGCGAGCTCATCCTGCCCTTCGTCCTGCAGTCCGCAGAGGTCATGAAGAAGGCCGTCGCGCGCCTGGAGAACTACCTGGAGCGCACCGCGGACTACACGAAGGGCACCGTGGTCCTGGCGACCGTCTTCGGCGACGTGCACGACATCGGCAAGTCGCTCGTGAACACGATCCTCACGAACAACGGCTACACCGTGATCGACCTCGGCAAGCAGGTCCCGGTCCAGGCCATCGTCGACGCCGCACGCGAGCACAAGGCCGACGCCATCGGCCTCTCGGCGCTGCTCGTGTCGACTTCCAAGCAGATGCCGCTCGCGCTGCAGGAGCTGCACCGGCAGGGCGACGCGGTCCCTGTCCTGCTCGGCGGCGCGGCCATCAACCGTGCCTTCACCTACCGCGCCGTGTACGTCAACGGCAAGGAGGACGACACGGTCTACGAGCCGGGCGCCTACTACTGCAAGGACGCCTTCGAGGGCCTGGCCGTCATGGACCAGCTCGTCGAGCCGGACAAGCGCGAGGTGCTCGTCCGGCAGATGCTCGAGGGCGCGGACAAGCAGCGTCACAAGGTCGAGATCGTCGAGGACCTGCCGCCGGTGACCGACGACTCGGTCCGCTCGGGTGCGCGCACGGACGCGCCGGTCCCCGAGCCGCCCTTCTGGGGGGTCAAGGAGATCGACGTGGACATGGACGAGCTCTACACGCACCTGGACACGCACGTGCTCTTCAAGCTCCACTGGGGCGGGCGCGGCGTGAAGGGCGAGGCGTGGCGCGCGTTGCTGGAGGGCGACGGCGAGGAGGAGGGCTTCATCCCGCGGCTCGAGCGCATGTGGCGCGAGCAGACCTACCTGCATCCCCGTGCCCTGGTCGGCTTCTTCCCGTGCTACGCGGACGGGAACGAGATCGTCGTCCTGGATCCGGAGGACCGCACGACCGAGCTGACGCGCTTCGACACCCCGCGCCAGCAGAAGGGCGACCGCATGGCGTCGGCGGACTTCTTCCGCCCCGCGAACGCGGACGGCACGCCGCCGGCGGAGCTCGACGTGCTCGCCGTGCAGGCGTTGACGGTCGGCTCCGAGGTCACGGACCTGATGGCCAAGCTCGAGCAGGACGGCGAGTTCGCCGAGCAGCTGTTCGTCCACGGCCTGGGCGTGCAGACCGCCGAGGGGCTGTCCGAATGGCTGCACTGGAAGATCCGCGGCTGGTACGGCATCCCAGAGACGCAGGGCCGCCGCCTCTCCTGGGGCTATCCCGCCGTGCCCGAGCAGTCCGAACACACGAAGGTCGACGCGATCCTCGGGCTGGACAAGATCGGGATCACGCTCACCGACGGCTACTCGCCGACGCCGGAGCAGTCGACGCTAGCGATGATCGTCCACCACCCGCAGGCGATCTACTACGGCATGCGCAACGGCCGTCTGCTGCCGGACGGCTCGCCGGACGAGGTCATCCGCGGCACCCGTCGCGACCCGACGCTGGTCCAGGCCGACCTCATCGACCAGGACGCCATCGAGGGGCCGATCGAGGACGAGGAGCTCGCGCGGCCGGCCTCGGAGGCGACCACCGCGGGCTAAGGACCTTCGAGGGACGAGCGTCGCGGAGCGCGCGGGGCCGTCCCCTGCCGGTGGTCATGTCCACCCGGCCGTTGCGCCGGACGGCCCCGCCCGGTTAGCTGGGCGGGTGCGCATCGGCATCCTCACCGGCGGCGGCGACTGCCCCGGGCTCAACGCGGTCATCCGGGCGGTCGTGCGCAGCGCGCTGCTCCACGGCGACGAGGTCGTGGGCTTCCGCGACGGCTGGGGCGGGGTCCTGGACGGGGACGTGATGGAGCTGCCGATCGAGCGGGTCGCCGGCATCCTGCCGCGCGGCGGCACCATCCTGGGCACCTCGCGGCGCTCGGCCCTGGAGCACCGCGACGTGGTGCGGCAGCGGTTCGCCGAGCAGCGCCTGGACGGACTGATCGCCGTCGGGGGCAACGGGACGCTCTTCGCCGCGCACGAGCTCGCCGACGAGTTCCCGATCGTCGGCGTCCCGAAGACGATCGACAACGACATCTCCGGCACCGACCGGACCTTCGGCTTCGACACCGCGGTCCACATCGCGACCGCCGCGATCGACCGCCTGCACACCACGGCCGAGAGCCACTACCGCAACCTCGTGGTCGAGGTGATGGGCCGCAACGCCGGGTGGATCGCCCTCCACGCCGGCCTGGCCGGCGGCGCCGACGTGATCCTCGTGCCTGAGCGGCCGTTCGAGGTGCAGGACGTCGCCGAGCGGGTGCTGGCCCGTCGCGGTCGCGGCCGGGGCTTCTCGATCATCGTGGTCGCCGAGGGCGCGGCGCCCCGCGGCGGCGAGCTCGTCACCAGGGGCCGCAATGACCCGCTCGGGCGCCCGCTGCTCGGCGGCATCGGCCACTGGCTGGAGGGCGAGCTGGAGGCCCGGACCCGCGCGGAGACGCGCGTGGTGGTCCTCGGCCACATGCAGCGCGGCGGGACGGCCACCGCGTACGACCGTGTCCTGGCCTCCCGCCTGGGTCAGCGCGCGCACCTGGCCGCGCACGAGGGCCGCTTCGGGACAATGGCCGCCCTCCGCGGCGCGTCGATCGAGCTCGTGCCGCTGAGCGAGGCGCTGGTCCCCAACCTCGTGCCGGACACCGAGCTCGACCTGGCCGAGGCCTTCCTCGGCTGATGCGGGTCCTGAGCATCGACGGCGGCGGGATCCGGGGCATCGTCCCCGCCGTCGTGCTCGCGGCGGTCGAGGCACGCACCGGCCGCCCGATCCACGCGCTCTTCGACCTCGTGGCGGGCACGTCGACGGGCGGCATCATCGCCTGCGGTCTCGTCGCTCCGGAGCCGCGGTCCGCCCAGCAGCTCGTCGAGCTCTACCGGGACCACGGCCCGCGGATCTTCCGCCGCTCGCTGTGGCAGCGCGTCGTCAGCGCCGACGGCCTCGCGGACGCGCGGCACGACCCCGAGCCGCTGCGCGCGGTCCTGCACGACTATCTCGGCGACGCGTGGCTCAGCCAGACACGCACGCGGCTGCTGGCCACGAGCTACGACCTGCAGGCCCGCGAGCCGTACTTCTTCAAGAGCTGGCGGGTGGCCGACGAGCCGGCGCGGGAGCTGCCGCTGCGGACCGTCGCGCAGGCGACCGCGGCCGCACCGACCTACTTCCCACCCGTGCGGGTCCCACGGCCCGGCGCCGAGCACGATCTCGCGCTCGTCGACGGCGGCGTCTTCGCGAACAACCCGGCGATGTGCGCCTACGCGGAGGCCGTCCGCCTCGCGCCGGGCGAGCCGGTGAGCATCCTGTCGCTCGGCACGGGCCGGCAGACCCGGGAGATGCCGTACGCGCGGGCGGTGCACTGGGGCCTCGTCGAGTGGGCGCGGCCGATCATCGACGTCGTCTTCGACGGCGTGGCCGACACCGTCGACTACCAGCTGCGGCAGCTCATCGGCGACGACTACACGCGCCTGCAGTGCCGGCTGCTCGGCGCCTCGGACGCGCTGGACGACGCGTCGGCGGGGAACATCGCAGCGCTTGTCCACCTGGCGGAGCAGCTCGTGGCGGCCGAGTCCGCCCGCATCGACTCCCTCTGCGAGGCGCTCGTCCGCTGACGCGTATTGGACGTTCGCATGATTTACCCCTAATCCCCATCGAAGTTGTGTAGATTAGGCCCATGCCCGTCCTCGACGCTCACCAGCACCTGTACCCCGAGTCGGTCCTGCGCGTCCTCGAGAGCCGCCGGACCGCGCCGTTCGCGCGCTGGCGGGACGGGGCCTTCACCGTCACGCTGGCGGGCGAGGAGCCCTTCACGATCGACGCGGGCGTCCACGACCCCGCGTTCCGCCTGGAGCGCATGCGCGCCGCCGGCGTCGACCGCGCGCTCGTCGCCCTCTCCTCCGCGGTCGGCGTGGAGTCGCTGCCCAGCGGCGAGGCCGCCCCGATCCTCGACGCCTGGGCCGAGGCCGGGAGCGCGCTGCCGCTGGGCCTGGAGGCCTGGGCGGCCGTGCCACTGCAGGCCGATCCGGACGAGCAGGTCGCCCGCGCCGCGGCGGCGCTGGACGCCGGAGCCGCCGGGGTCTGCGTCCCGGCGGACGCGCTGACCGGCGGCGCCCGTGGCGTCGAACGCCTCGGGCCGCTGCTGCGCCTGCTGGAGACGCGCCTGGCCCCGCTCTTCGTGCATCCGGGGGCGGTGCCCGCCGGCGGCGCCCGTCCGGAGTGGTGGGCGCCCACCACGACCTACGTCGCCGACCTGCACGCGGCGTGGCTCGCCTTCGTGGCCCACGCCCGCCCGGCCCATCCCGAGCTGAAGGTCCTCTTCGCCGCGCTCGCCGGCCTCGCGCCGCTGCACCTGGAGCGCACTGCCGCCCGCGGCGGCCCGGCTGTCGAGTCGGCCGTCGACCCCGGCATCTTCTACGACACCTCCTCCTACGGCCCGCGCGCGATCCGCGCGCTGACCTGCCTGGTCGGGACGACGCAGCTCGTCGACGGATCCGACCATCCCGTCCTGCCCCTGTGGCAGCGCGACACCGAACCTCTCGCGGTCACCGAGATCCGCGCCGACAACGCCGCCCGTCTCCTCGGGCACACCTGGAGCGCCTCATGAGCATCCCCATCCGGACCTCCGCCGAGCTCAGCGACATCGTCAGCGGCCTCACCTCTCACCCGGAGCTGTGGCGCGACGCGGTCCGCTTCGACGCCGACGAGCGCCAGTGCTCGCTCATCGCCCGCACCGACAGCGTCGAGATCTGGGCCGTCGCCTGGATGCCCGGTCAGGACACGGGCTTCCACGACCACGACGCGAGCGCCGCCGCGATCGCCGTCGCGGAGGGCTCCGTCGTCGACGAGCGCATGGCCCTCGGTGAGCAGACGATCAGCGCCCGGCACGAAGCGGGCACGGTCTTCACCGTCGACGCCGGGGAGATCCACCGCGCGCGGCACGCCGGCGAGGGGCCCGCGATCTCGATCCACGCGTACTCGCCGCCCCTGGACCGCATGGGCACCTACGCGGTCGGCGCCGGCGGCCGGCTCCTGCGCCAACCGGTCGGCGGCGACCAGACGCTCACCGCGGACTGACGCCCGTCCCACCGGCTGCCGACGCAGACGCGGTCCTTCGCCTCCAGGGGGGGGTTCCGCGCGGCCCGGGACCCTGTTCGAGGGTCTCGGGCCGGCGACGCCGCGGGCGGCCCCCGCGGCTAGAGATCGAGCTCGTAGGCCTCGGCCTGGCGCCGGGCGGCCGGGAGCGGCGCCAGCTCGACCGGCGAGACGTGCATGGCCCGTAGGCGCACGTCCTTCCAGGTCAGGCCCTCGCGCAGCAGTGCGGGCGTCCCCATGACGATGGCAGTGGCGATCTCCACGGCCTGCAGGATGATCCCGTAGCCCAGCGCGTCCGCGTAGGAGACGCCGTAGGCGCCCGTGAGAACGGCGACGCAGGCGGCCTGGAAGACGCCGACGTTCGACGGCGTCGCCGGGAGCACGGCGGTCACGTTCACCGCGAAGAGCACGGCGGCGGCCGCGCCGATGCCGGCGTTCTGGTCCAGGCCGAAGGCGACGAGCAGGACGTAGCAGGACATCCACTGGATGGCCCACGCGCCGAGCTGCGCGACGGTCGCGACCAGGCCCAGGCGCGGGTGGCGGAAGACGGCGAGCCCGGCGCGGACCTGCGTGCTGGCGGCCCGGGCCTGCTTGACGACCTTCGCGACACGCTCGGAGCGCTTGGGCAGGCCGCTGCGCAGCAGCGCCGGAGCCACGAGCACGGCCAGGAGGATCGCGACGGGCGCAAGGGCGAAGACGAAGAGCGCGGCGTGCTGCCCGTCGAAGTAGTGGACCGTCGAGAACATCGTGATGCCGAGGATGATCAGCGCGACGATGTTGAGCAGCGTCTGGGAGACGAGCGTGCCGACGACCACCGGCAGCGTCTGGCTCGGGCGGCCCAACCGGCGGGCGACGATCATCGCGCGGGCGGGCTCACCGAGGCGGGCCGGCAGCGTCGCGGACATGAGCACGCCGATCATGGTCCCTTGCAGGGCATCCGTCCGCCGGACGGCCACACCCGGGAGCGCGGCCTTGAGGATCGCGTGCCACGAGACCGCGCGGACGACCATCGACAGGCACATGAGCCCGAGCGCGGCCAGGACCCACGGCGGGCTCGAGGCCAGCAGCGAGTCACCGATGCGGTTGATGCCGATCCGCCGTAGGGCGAAGAAGGAGAAGAGCACGCCGAGGGCCAGGGCGACCGCCATGCCGGCGCGGCGCAGGGCGGCGCGGCCGGCCCGCGTGCGGTTGGTCGCCTCCGTCTCCAAGGAGGGCAGGCGCTGCGCGGGGACCCGCGGCTCGCCGTCGGCGGAGGCCAGTCCGAGGCGCAGCGCCAGGCGCTCGCGGACGGTGACCGGTGCCGGCGCGGCGAGGGCGTCGGTGTAGGCGTCAAGGACTTCGTCGGCGACCTGCGGCCAGGCGAAGCGCTCGGCGCGCTCGGTGGCCGCCGCCGCCATCCGGGCTCGCCGGACCGGATCCAGCCCGAGGTCCCGCAGGGCCTCGGCGAGCGCCGTCGCGTCGCCGCGCGGGAACAGGACGCCGTCGACGCCCTCACGCACCACGTCGCGATAGCCCGGGATGTCCGAGGCGACGACGGGCGTGCCCTGGGCGAAGGCCTCGGTGAGGACCATCCCGAAGGACTCGCCCCCGAGCGACGGCGCGGCCAGGACGTCGGCCTCCCGCAGGACGTCCTCCTTGCGCGCGTCGTCGACCTTTCCGAGCGCGGTGACGCCGCGCAGGTCCTCGAGGACGGGGCTGATGTCCTCCTCGGTCACCCCGACGAGGGTGAGCTGCGCCGGGACGTGATCGCGCAGCGCCTCGAAGGCGCGCAGCAGGATGGGCAGGCCCTTGCGCTCGACGGCCTGGCCGACGAAGGCGATGCGCAGCGGCGCGGACGGGCCGCCGTCGACCGTGGGCGCGACGGGCGTGGCCGGGAGGTCGACGCCGTTCGGGATGACGCGGTAGCGGCCGCCGTAGAAGCGCCGGCCGGTCCAGGCGGCCGCCTCGGACACGGCGATGCGCACGTGCAAGTGCTGCAGGCGGCGGCGGGCGCCGAGCAGCGACGCGATGCCGTTGGAGACGACGTTGTCCGAGTAGCAGTGGAAGGTGCCGACGAGCGGCAGATCGGAGGACATCAGCGTGTCCCAGCCAACGAGCGGCGCGACGGGCTCGTGCAGGTGGACCACGTCGAAGCCGCCCTCGCGCAGCGCGCGGCGGGCGCGGGCCACCGACGAGGGGGAACCGGCGAGATTGGACATCGCGCCGTTCGCTGGGTACCCGACGGTCCGGCCGAGCGGGATCAGGTAGTCCGGCATCGGGCGCTCGGCCGGCATGTGCCCGCGGTGCAGCCGCGCCGAGAGACGGTCGCAGGGGTCGTACGGGGCGAGCACGCGGACATCGTGCCCCCGCTCGATCAGCTCACGCGCGAGGGACTCGATGTGACGCGTGACGCCCCCCGGGTACGACCAGGAATACGGGGAGACGAGCGCGATGCGCATGGGCGCCATCCTACCCGGTCGTCCGGTCTGCGACGAGGGATCCCGGTGTGGCGTCGCCCGGGGCGAAGCCCAGTGCCGGATCACCCCGGACGTACGCCGTCACCACCGCGAGCACGAAGGTCGCGAAGAGCAGGAGCAACGGGCCCGAGTCGTTGAACAGCGTGCCCGCGACACCGGCCGCCAGGCCGCCGTACATCGCGGCCTGCCAGGCGGGGTCGTCGTGGATCGACGCGTAGATGCGCCGGCGGTAGCGCAGCCCGTAGACGCAGGCCAGCACGGCGATCGCGGTGGCGAACGGCATCAGCCCGCGCTTGAGCACGTTGAAGGCCAGCTCGTAGCGGCGCTGGACGATGTCCAGCAGCGCCTGGGAGCCGTCCGCCTGCAGCACCGTGCGGGTGAAGTGGCTGTCGCCGCCCGTGGCCAGGTCGAGCACGGCGAGGCCGACGAGGGCCGCGGCCGGAGCCGCGACGGCGAGCGCGATCGCCCGCCGCGTGATGCCGCCCGGGAGCATGCAGAGAACGGCCACGGCGGTGCCGGCGCCCACCGTCAGGACCCCGCCGACGTCCGCCCCCAGCCGACCGGACCCGACGACCGCCCCGAACAGGAGCCCGGCGCCGCCGAACGTCATTGCGCCGGCGCGGCTGCGTCCGCGGCCCTGGAGAACCACGGCCACGGCCACGAGCAGCAGCAGCGGCAGCGACGCCTCGAGCTCGTTGCCGAGGCCGTAGAAGCGGGAGCCGAACCGGGGGTTCGGCCCCAGGAGCGAGCGGACGATGAGGTCGGAGCCCCGTGCGAGATCCGCCGTATAGGCGAGCACCGTGACAGCACACGGGACGAAGATCGCCCGCGGCCACTTCACGAGCAGGTCGGTGAGGATGGCCAGGCCGAAGGTGATGAGCGAGATCAGCGCGAGCTCGGTGCCCTTGCTGGGCGCCAGCGCGGCGGTGATGAGCACCGTCGTGAGGATCCAGCAGAACGCCAGGCCCCCGACCCGCATGGCCCAGCGCACGCCGCGGCGGTCGGCGACGACGCCGCCCAGCAGCAGCAGCCCGAACCACGCGGCCAGGACCGTCTCGAGGGCGGGGAAGCGCCGGGAGCCGATGACCTTCAGGCGCTTGCCGAAGTTCCGCAGCGTCTCCGCGTTGCGGGGGCCCTTGTTCTCGAAGGGCTGGCCCTTGACGTCCTTCGGGACCTTGAGCCCGAGGTAGTCGAACGCCGTCGGCAGCACGTCGATGCCGGCGACGAGGCCCGGCTGGTGCGTGGTCTTCGAGGTGAGGCCGCGCGGGTCCCCGAGGCCGGCGACGCCCGTCGGGAGCAGCTGCGGGGCGCCCGCGATCGGAGGGGTCTGCATCACGATCAGCAGCTGGTCCTTCGGGCGTCGGGCGATGAGCGCATCCAGCGCCTCGCGGCCGCGCTCCGCGGTCGGCAGGCCGACGACCACCATGCGGCTGTCGCTCAGCAACGCGTAGGTGCGGGCGACGAGGTCCTTCGCAGGGCCGATGGAGACGTGGCGAATCCGGCCGGCGCGGTCGACGGCGATCGTGGCCTCGTCCTGGCGGCGACCCGTCACCCCGGCGTAGGCCACGCCACCCGGGACCAGGGAGCCGAGCGTCCCTGGCCTGATCTCGGCCGGGGCGCTGTTCGCGCGGGTGATGACGTCAGGCCAGCCGAGCATGATGGCGCCGCCGGTGCGCCCGGAGTCGTCGTCGGGGAAGAAGGTGAGCTCGACGGGGACGCGCGGCTTGTAGGCGGCGGACGACGTGCGCGTACCCTGCGTGATGTCCAGCAACGACTGCGAGGCCCGGTAGGTCCCCTGGGTGGCGCCGCTGAGGCCCAGCGAGAGCGCCTTGCGGTCGTCGAGCTGGTCGAGGATCGGCGTGCGCGGAACGGGCCCGGGCTGGGCCTGCGGCAGCAACGCGAACACCACGCGCGGGGCGGCGGAGGCCGCGGCTGCGGTGCTGAGCGCGACGAGCACCGCCAGGGCGGCGAGGGCCAGCGCCGCCAGGCGGGGACGGGACATCACGGACCTATACTTTTCCGGGTGTCCTCGGTTACTCCTCCTGCGCGTCCCGGCGGCGGCCCGCGCCACTTCGTGAAGTACACCTTCTTCAAGGTCGACCCGGCCTGGCGTCGGCTGCCGGCGGAGGAGCGCGCCCAGGACAAGGCGGAGTTCCTCGCCGCCTGCGAGGACTTCGGCACCGATCACCTCCTGCAGGGCTTCTCGCTCGTCGGCACCCGCGGCGACGCCGACCTGATGCTGACCGTCGAGACCGAGAACCTCGACCGGATCCACGAGTTCCACGTCGTCCTCGCGCAGAGCGGCCTGGCGAAGTGGTGCTCGCAGCCCTACTCGTTCCTCGGGATGCGCAAGTCGAGCGAGTACTCCGACGAGGAGCGCTTCGTCGCCCGGCCGTTCACCGGGAAGTACCTGTTCGTCTACCCGTTCGTGAAGACCCGCCCTTGGTACGCCCTCTCGGCCGAGAAGCGCTGGGAGGTCATGCAGGGGCACATCAAGATGGGCCGCGAGTACCCGAACGTGGACAACCACACGACCTACTCCTTCGGTCTGGACGACCAGGAGTTCGTTGTCGCGTTCGACACGGACGACATCGGCGACTTCCTGGACCTGGTGCAGCGCCTGCGCACGACCGAGGCCTCGGCCTACACCGCCCGGGACACGCCGTCGTTCACCTGCCTGCGGACCGGCGTGCGCCGTGCGGTGGACGCTCTCGACGGCGAGGCCGTCGCCGTCTCACTCTGACCCTCGACCGAAGGGTGAGGGTGGTTAGCGGTTCCTCCGCCCCGCTGCTGGCGCAAGTGACCCCGTTCCTCGTGTCGCCCATCACTGCGGTGAACAACGTGCGCCTTGTGGCGGCGCGGATCCCACCGCCGGCGGGCGCTGCCCCGTCGTAGCCCCGTGCGGGTCGGATGGTACCTGGCGCATTGTGTAACAATGCGTCGATGCCGCTCTCTCCACGCGCAAGCGTCCTGATCGCGGCCGTGTGCTTCGGGACCACCGGGACCGCCCAGGCCCTCGGCCCCAGCGACGCCCGGGCGGTCGCGGTCGGGTCGGGCCGCATCGCGCTCGGCGGGGCGCTGCTGGTCGCGATCGCGCTCGTGACGCTCCGGCGGGCGCCGAGTCCAGAGGCCGACGTGGCGGGTTCCCGGTGGCCTGGCGCTCCCGTGCTGGTCCTCGCGGGCGCCTGCGTCGCGGCCTACCAGCTGTGCTTCTTCGCGGCCGTCCAGCGCACCGGGGTGGCCGTGGGGACCGTGGTGGCCATCGGATCCGGTCCGGCCTTCGCCGGCGTCCTCGGATGGATCGTCGCCCGGGAGGCACCGGGGCGGCGGTGGGCCGCCGCCACCGCCCTGGCCTGTGCCGGCGTAGCGCTGCTCGTTCTGGGCGGCTCGACGGCCTCCGCCTCCGGCGGCGGGATCGCGCTCGCCCTCGGAGCCGGCGCAGGGTACGCGTCCTACACGGTGATCGCGAAGCAGCTCCTACGGGCGGGGCACCGCCCGGAGATCGTGATGGCCGGGGCGTTCGGCGCGGGCGGCGCCCTGCTGCTGCCGGTGCTGGCGCTCACCGCGGGGTCGTGGCTCGGGACCCCGGGCGGGCTCGGGCTCATCCTGTTCCTGGGGGTCGTCCCCACCGCCCTCGCCTACGTGCTCTTCGCGAGGGGCCTGCGCGAGCTCACCGCAGGCGAGACCGCGACGCTGACGCTCGCGGAGCCACTGACGGCCGCAGCGCTAGGCGCCGTGGTCCTCGGCGAGCGGCCCGGGACGCTGTCCACCGCGGGAGCAGGATTCGTGCTGTGCGGACTGCTCGCGCTGGCGCTCGGCCGGCGCCCGGCGCCGGTCGTTCCCGCCGGGACCGCGGTCCTGGTGGCCGCCGGCCGACCCGACGCGGCGGAGGCGACCCGATGAGCAGCGAGCGGGCGCCACGGGCCCTGCTCCGGGTCACGACCGTCGACGCGCTGGCGGACGCGCTGCGCGAGCGGATCCTCGACGGGGAGCTGCCGGGCGGGACCCGCCTGCGCGAGCAGGAGCTCACGGACGCCTACGGGGTGGCGCGGCACAGCGTGCGGGCGGCGTTGCGGAGCCTTGCCGCGAGAGGCCTCGTGACGATCGAGCCGCACCGCGGCGCCCACGTGACCCTCCTGGCCGACGAGGACGTCGCCGGGCTCTACGTCCTGCGGGGCATCCTGGAGGTTGGGGCGGCCCGGATCGCGCTGGAGCGGGCCGGCGGGCGTCTGCCGGGCGCCGTCCATGAGTGCGCGCAGGCGTTCGCCACCCTGTGCTGCGCCCGCGAGGAACCGGCCTGGAGCGCGGTCGTGGTCGCCCACAACGCGCTGCACGAGGCAATCGTCGCGGCCTCTGACGTCCCCCGACTCGTGACGGCGCACGCCGCCCTCTCGGCCGAGCTGCAGTTGTTCCTTGTCCAGGGACGCCCGCACTACACCCTCCGGCGACTGGCGGCGGACCATGTAGGGCTCGTGCTCGCCCTCGAGCGGGATGGGCCGCAGGCGCTCGAGGAGCACATCCGCCTCTCAACCGATGCGCTGCTGGGTCACGCCCCGTCCGAGGCTCCGTAACCCTGCGTCTCTGCCAGCCTCGACCAAGGGTCGAGGTTTCGTGATGACGCCGAGATGCCCGCTCGGAACGGGGTTCCCGTGGTCGTCCTGGTCTTTATGCACCACCCTCGACCCACCGTCGAGACTTTCCGTAATCCCGGCCGGCCGCCACGGGGTGCGGCGTG
>JAOPZU010000078.1 GCA_025963955.1 Solirubrobacterales bacterium | reverse complement strand
GGCGAGGGCGCGTCCGCCGCCCGCAGGTAGTCGACGCTCGTGGTCGCGAGGTGCCAGTTCTGGACGTAGAACGTGCTCGCGCGGATGTCGGCCAGGAACGACTGCCAGTGGACCTCCGGGACGAAGGCGATCGTCGCCAGCGCCGCGAACAGCAGCGTCGTCAGCGAGGCGGGCAGCAGCCGGCGCGCGCGCCGGGCCCAGAACCCGGCCAGCGAGATCGACCGCGTGCCGTCGACCTCCTTGAGCAGGTGGCTCGTGATGAGGAACCCGGAGATCGCGAAGAAGACGTCGACCCCGACGTAGCCGCCGCGCAGGACCGAGGGCCACAGGTGGTAGACCACCACGAGCAGCACCGCGACCGCCCGCAGCGCCTGGATCTCCGGGCGCACGACGGCCTGGCCCGGAGCCGGCCGGCGGGGGTCGTCCGCCAGCGGCGGGAGGATCGGGCCCGGGCCACCGACGGTGGCCGTGCCACCGAGGGGTTCGTCTCGCACGGCCGCAAAGTGTAGAAGCGGAGGCCGTGCGGGCGCGCCGGGGTGCTCGGGCGGGCCCGGCGTCGTCGACGGCATCACGTCGGCAACGAGCGCGGACGGGAATGGTTACCCGGACGGCGCCGGCCCACGGCACACGGACGCCGTTCAGCGCACCACGACCTCGCAGTCGGCGGCCGCCCGGGAGTGGCGGCTCATCTCCACGCGGTCCCGTCCCGCGCCGCAGTGGATGACCGACCGCTTGCTCGTGTACGAGTAGATCGTGTCGTCGCCGTCCCCGGCGTAGACGGTGTTCGGGCCGTCGCCGCGCAGGCGGATCGTGTCGTTCCCGCTGCCGGCGTGGATCGTGTTGCGGCCCACGCCGCCCTGCAGGTAGTCGTCGCCGGCCCCGCCTTCGATGAGGTTGCGCCCCGGGCCGCCGTAGACGATGTCGGCCCCCGCCCCGGCGTCGAGCCGGTCGGTCGCCGAGCTGACGTCGGCGTTGAGCAGGTTGCCCCAGAGGACGTCGTCGCCGGCGCCGGCCTGGATGACGTCGGGCCCGTGGCTGCCGAGCAGGTTGTCGTTGCGCTCGGTGCCGAGCTTGCTCCCGCCCTCGTGGGGCGCGATCCACGTCACGCCGGTGGCCGGGTCCTTCGGGGGCGCGGCGGCGGTCTTGATCGTCTCGCAGCCGACAATGCCCCCGCGGCGCAGCAGCTGGGAGTCGGAGATCCCGCCGGGCTCCGAGCGCCGGTCCAGGACCACGGTGTCGTTCCCGGGGCCGCAGTCCACCGACTCGACGCTGTGCCCGTCGTTGATCCGGACGACGTCGTCACCGCTGCCACCGTCCAGGCGGTCCCCGCCCGAGTCGCTGTAGAGCACGTCGTTGCCCGGCCCGCCCTGGACGACGTCGGGGCCGCTGCCGCCGTGGACGATGTCGTCCCCTCCGCCGCCGTAGACGCGGTCGGCGGCCGGGCCGCCGTAGAGCAGGTCGTTCCCGCTGCCGCCGTAGACGTCGTCGATGCCGAAGCCGCCCGAGATGACGTCGCGGCCGCTGCCGCCGTCGAGCAGGTCGCCGCCGGCGGCGCCGTCGAGCCAGTCGTCCCCGGCGTCGCCGTAGACGCTATCCGGGCCCGTGTCGCCGTAGAGCTCGTCGTCGCCGCCGAGGCCCGTGAGGGTGTCCCGGCCGCCGAGGCCGTGCATCAGGTCGCCGCGCGCGCTGCCCCGCAGCGCGTCCTGCGGCTGGCCGCCGTTGCGCACGCGCAGCGTCACCTTCCGCGGCAGGGGAGCGGCGGGCGGGACGCCGAGATCGAGGTTGAGGTCGATCGGGACGATGGACGGCAGCCCGATGTCCGCCGGGAGCGACGGCAGGGCAGCTGGCGGCGCCGTCGGCGTCGGCGTCGGCGGCAGCGTGGGAGTCGTCGGCGGGGCCGGAGCCGGGGCCGGGGCCGGCGCCGGGCAGAAGATCGGGATCAGGCAGGCGCGGGACTCCGCGGCAGCCCCTGCGGGGGCCGCGCCGAGGCCTAAGGCGGCCGCCACGGACAGGGAGAGGACGGACGCCGAGGACCACAGCTTCATGCCCCGAGAGTCGGCTCGTCCCCTCGGTGGCTTGAACCCGGGCGTCGCCCGGCCGACCGTCCGTCCGGACTCAGGCGGTCCCGGCGGCGAGCGCCGCCGCCCGGCGCAGCGCGGTCTCGGCCTTGGCCGTCATGCGCACCAGGCCGTAAGTGTCCAGCGTGGCGCGCGGCAGCTGGTCCTCGGTCAGCCCGACCGCGAGCAACCGCTCCATCAGCGCCACGAGCTCCGCCTGCGGCACCTCGTCGAGCGTCCGCGGCCCGAGCTCGCGCACGCGCACCGCCGGCGTCCCGGCCGCCCGCAGGAGCTCGTCCTCCTCTCCGCCGGCCGCGGGCGTCACGTCGAGCTCGATCGCGCCGGCCTGACGCAGCCGGTAGGCGGAGCCGGAGAGCGGGGCCCGCGCGATCGTCGTCAGCGCCTTGCCGCCCGCCGCCCGGTTGTAGAGCCGGTAGGCGCGCGAGGCGAGGACGGGGCCCTCCGCGGCGATGATCTCCAGGAGCACGGGACCGATGGCCTCGCGCCCGGCGGTCCGGGGGTCGGGAACCGCTCGCGCCTCCCAGGGGGTGTACGGCGAGAGCGTGACACCACCGTCCGTCGAGACCGGCTCGGCCGCGATCCACTCGCTGAGCGGCCAGCCCGCGATCGCGGCGGACGGCGCGTGCAGGTCCGGAAGCGGCACGACGTCGACCAGCCCGCGCTCCGCGACGAGCTCGCGCTGCGCGTCCGCCCCCGGCCCGACCACGAGGACGGCGGGCACGGCGAGGCCCGCGGCGCGCGCGACCTCCACGCTGAGGAGCGCGTGGTTGGCGAGGTCGGGACCGGCCGGGGCCAGGATGCAGACCACGGCGCCGCGGGCCCGGGCCGCGTCCCGCACGAGCTCCCCGTCGCGCTCGGCCACGAGTCCGGGCGCGAGGCTCACCGCGGCCCGGGCGTCGAGCGCGCGCGCGAGTCCGCGGACCAGATCCCGGCCGTCGAGGGCCGCGGTGGTCGACACGACGAGGAGCTCGGGCATGCGATCGGAGGATAATCCCGCGGAGATGCGCTCGATCCTCGACTTCTACCGCCGCAACCCGCTCGTCCTGGCTCTGGCGCTCGCCGTCGGGCTCGGCCTCAGCGTCTTCACCGCGGTCGCGGGCAGCGAGGGGATCATCGGGCCGATCGTCCTGGCGCTCCTGGTCGGCCTCCTCGTCGGCCTCGGTGTCGCAGCCAGCCGCACCCCCGACGACGAGAGCGACGGCGACCACGACCTGGACGCCTGACGGCGCAGACACCCGCGCGCCGTCGCTGGACGAACGGCCGATCGCGCGGCCGCTCCGTCACACCGAAAGGATGAGGACATGAACCCCGCGCTCGTCAGCTGTCTGGGCTGCTCCCGCACCTGGCACAGCCGCACGATGGCTGACGGCCTGCGGACGATCGGGCGCTGCCCGCGCTGCGGCGGCGAGCTCGCCTGGACGGACGCGACCCCCGCCGGGCCGGCCGCCCCGGCCGCCG
>JAOPZU010000061.1 GCA_025963955.1 Solirubrobacterales bacterium | reverse complement strand
CCGCCACCCCGGTCCTCGTGCCCATCCAGCTGACCAACGTCGGCGAGTTCCTGGCCACTCTGTCGCAGGCCCGTGGCGCGGCGCAGGCGACGATCTCCGGGCCCGGCACGAACCTGCTGCTGCCCGGTGGCCTGAACGTCCCGAAGCACAAGGACGGTGGCCTGCTCGACGGTCCTGGCAACGGCACCTCGGACAGCATCCTGGCCCGGGACGAAAACGGCGGCTACCTGCGCGTCAGCAAAGGCGAGTTCATCGTCAACGCTGAGGACACGAGCAAGAACCTTCCGCTGCTCAAGGCGATCAACAACGGCATGGTCCCCGCCTACGCCACTGGTCGCGTCGACATCCCGGCCGCGCCGGGCTACAACGCCCGCAGCCCGCTGACCCAGCAGGCCCTTGGCATCGCGAACCGCGGCGGCTCGGTCGAGCAGATCCGGGCACTCGTCGCGGCGTACGACGACTACCTGCACCGCCTCGACCAGGCGGCCCAGCGTGAGGGCCTGCTGCAGGCGATCCACGACGCGCAGGTCGCTGCGAGCAAGGCGAAGGCCAAGGAACGGGCCGGCGCATTGCAGCAGGTCGCCGACGCCCAGAAGGCGCTGCAGAAGTTCGACGCCGCCGCGTACGCCGACTCGCAGAAGGCCGCCACGGACCGGCTGATCGCCTCGCTGGAGAAGGAGGCGGAGAAGAGGCAGCACCTGATCGACTTGCGGGACAACGCCTTCGCGGTGGGCAAGGTGACCGCGGCCGCAGAGGTCGCCGGGCTGACGAAGCAGATGGCCGCGCTGGAGACGTACAGCAGCGAGTGGACCTCGCTGTACCAGAAGCGCCAGCAGATCCTCGACGACCAGCAGGCCAAGGCGAAGACCGCCCTCGATGACGTCAACCGGCTGCTCGACGCGCAGGCCGCGCTGCAGACCAAGGTCGCCGACTCGAAGGCGGCGTACGCCAAGAAGCAGACCGACCTGCTCGAGCAGCAGCGCAAGGCGGAGACCGACTTCTACGCGGGGCTGTCGAAGGCCGCCGCCGACCACGCTCAGCGTGAGCAGCAGATCCTGACCGAGCGCCGCAACCACCTCGCCGACCTGCTCGACCCCAGGCAGCTGCTCAACTTCGACCGGGGCCTGCCAGCCAACTGGCTGGTCGCGAACGCCCAGAGCCAGCTCGACGCGCTCCAGCAGTGGATGGACCAGCTGCAGACCGCCCGCGGACGCGGGGTCTCCGAACAGGTCATCAGCGCGCTCGGGCTGGACCAGGGCCCGCAGGCGCTCTACCAGGTCAAGGCGCTCACCTCCGCGACGGCAGCCGAGATCGACCAACTGAACGCCGCGGTGGCGCAGGGGACCGCTCTCGCGGGCGAGCAGGTACGCCGGGAGCAGGTCGGTGGCTACGGCCAGCTCGGCGCGGCGCTGGTCGCGGAGCAGCAGCAGTACGCCACCGCAGTGGCCGCGCTACAGGACCAGTTCCGGTCGCAGCAGGCCGACCTTGCCAAGCAACTGCAGGACGCGCAGACGGCGTTCCTCGCCGAGCAGTCGGACCTCGCCACGCAGCTCGCGGCGATCGGCTCCAACCAGGGCCGGTCGTACGGCGAAGCTCTCGCGGCGGGTCTGGCCTCGCAGATCCCCGCGGTGAAGGCCGCGGCCGACGCCCTCGCCGCTGCGGCGGCCGGCTCGAAGGCCGCGTCCTCGGCCGCTGGTCTGCCGGGTAAGGCTGCCGCCGGCGCGCCGCCGAAGGGCACTGCCGGCACGATGACGGTCAACGGCCAGCTGGTGCACGTGAACGCGGCCGGGATCATCGACACCAAGGGCGCTGCCGGCTACGGCAAGTACCCGTCGCAAGTCATCAAGACCGCGACCTTCGACACCGGCGGTCTGCTGCAGCCCGGGTTCACCCTCGCGTTCAACGGCACCGGCGCCCCTGAGCGGGTGATGACCCGCCAGCAGGAGCAGGCCCGCGGCGAGACGGTCGTGCAGTTCCAGCCGTACGCCCAGAACGTGATCCGGGAGCAGGTCGACATGGACCTGCTGATGCGCCGGGCCGAGTTTCTCGTGACCACCGGGAGCTTCTGATGGCCGTCACGGCGATGCGGCTGGTGAATGGATCGAGCACGCTGGAACTGACCCGCGAGACCGGGTACCGCGTGCAGAAGCTCGACATCGGCTTCCCGACCGTCCGCCCTGTGTCCCAGGGCCGGACGGACCGGGACGGTGAGGACGACACGACCGAACTGCACGGTGCGTCGGCGGTGTCGATGGACATCAAGCTGTTCCCCACCACCACCCTGACGCTGACGGAGATCCTGGACTCGCTACGGGCGTTCTGCCACCCGAAGATCCGCCCGTACCTGGTGGTCGAGCGGGACGGGGTGGAGCGCCGCATCATGCTTCGCGCCGATCAGCAGTCAGCCCCGATCACCAACCCGTTCGTCACGGAGGTCCAGGTCGCCTGGCGGGCCCCGGACGGGGTGGAGGAAGCGGTCACCGAGGAGGTCGGCCTGGCCAATGCCGTCGCCTCCGCGGCGGCCGGCCGGTCCTACCCCCGCACCTACCCGCTGACCTACCCCGCGTCCTCCGCTGTCGGATCGGTGACGGTCACGAACTCCGGCACCGTCCCGGTCCTCCCGGTGCTCCGCCTGTACGGACCCTGCACCAACCCGCGGGTGGAGAACCAGACCACTGGTGAGCAGATGGTCTTCTCCGGCCTGACCATCGCCGCCGGGGACTACCTGGAGATCGACAGCAAGAACGCGACGATCCGGCTCAACGGGCTGTCCAACCAGTCTCGGTACAACCTCCTGAGCTTCGCGGTCTCGACGTTCCCGCACCTGGAACCGGGGCTGAACACCGTCCGCTACTACCCGGTCAGCTTCTCGACGGGCGCCCGGCTCGAAGTCCGCTACCGCAGCGCCTGGATCTGAGGAGACGCCCGTGACGCTCGAAGCCCCCCTGTACCAGCAGGCACTGACCTTTCCGGCGCGCCAGGACCGGGCATTCATCGCCGCCGCGTTCGACACCGAAGGCGTGCTGCGCCCGTCGGCGGGCGGTCTCCTGGTGGCGCAGCGCGCTGCCGGGACGAACATGAGCGTGGACGTTGCCGCCGGGTCGTGCATCGTCGCGGGTGACGACGAGGCGAACCAGGGCTCCTACTTCTGCAGGTCCACCGCGGTCGAGAATGTCGTCATCGGCGCGGCGCCGGGGAGCAACAGCCGCATCGACCTGATCGTCGCTCGGGTCCGGGACGCCACGGTCACCGGGGTGTCGTCGGACTGGATCCTCGAGGTCATCCCCGGGGCGGTCGCGGCCTCGCCGGTCGTCCCGAGCACCCCGAACACGGCGATCCCCCTTGCCAAGGTCACGGTCGCAACTGGAACGACGGCGATCACCAACGCCATGATCACGGACCTGCGGACTGCCGCAGGGAACACGAGCTACCTCGGCACGGCCGGCGGCACGATGACCGGGGAGCTGGTCGTCCCCGATCTCAAGGTGACCGGGCTGACGGGCTCCGTGACCGCCTCCCGGTATGTGGGTGCGAACACGGGTGCGCCGACAACAGGTGCGCATCTCGTCGGCGACTGGATCATCGACCCGACCGGCAAGGTCTGGATCTGCACCGTCGCCGGTACGCCGGGAACATGGGTGCAGGTCGGCGCCCCCGCGCCCGCCCTGATCGGCCGGACATATCACGCACCCGGGACGCAGGTTAACTATGCGCCGTCCGCCGCTAACGCCTTGCAGGCAATTGACACAACGAATCTGACTGTCGGATTCACCGCGCCGGCGTCAGGGGTAGTCCTCGTCCGGCTCACCGGCGTCATCAATGACCTGGCTAACAGCAGCAATATGGCGTGGGGTCTGGTTCTGCACAGCACGTCGACGCTTGTCGGCGTTCTTTCTTTCATAAACTCGTCGTCGGGTGTTAGCGCCGTTCGGTCGGCCGCGATTCTC
>JAOPZU010000041.1 GCA_025963955.1 Solirubrobacterales bacterium | reverse complement strand
TGATGCCGACGTTCGCCTTGCCGGGGGACAGCAGGCCGGGGCAGTTCGGGCCGAGCAGGCGCGTGTTCGGGTGGTCGCGCTTGAGGCGGTTGAAGAGCATGAGCTCGTCGTGCGCCGGGATGCCCTCGGTGATGACGACGATCAGCTCGACGCCGGCCTCCGCGGCCTCCTGGGCGGACGCCGCCGCGAACGGCGGCGGCACGAAGATCATCGCCGTGTTGGCGCCGGTCTCCGCGACCGTGTCCTTCCAGTTGCCGAAGACGGGGATGCCCTCGACGTTCTCCCCGGCCTTCTTCGGGTTGATGCCGCCCACGACGTTCGTGCCGTACGTGCGGTTGTTCAGCGTGTGGAACGAGCCCTCGCGGCCGGTGATGCCGGCGACGGCGAGCTTCGTGTCCTTGTCAATGAGGATCGACATGTCAGCTGTTCTCCTTGGCGAGCTTGACGACGAGCTCTGCAGCGCCGTCCATCGTGGTGGCCGCGTGCACGTTCGGCAGCGCGGCGTCCTCCAGGATCTTGCGGCCGGCCACGTCGTTCGTGCCGTCCAGGCGCACGACGAACGGGACGGTGGGCTTCAGCTGCGCGAACGCGGCGACGAGGCCGTTGGCGACCTCGTCGCAACGGGTGATCCCGCCGAAGATGTTCAGCAGGACGGCGTTCACTGCGTCGTTCGACAGGATCAGCTCGATCGCCTGCGTGACCTTCGCGGCGTCCGATCCACCGCCGGCGTCCAGGAAGTTGGCCGGCTGGCCCCCGGCGCCCGCGACGACGTCCAGCGTCGACATGACGAGGCCGGCGCCGTTGCCCATGATCCCGATGTCCCCGTCGAGCTTGACGTAGATGACGTCCTGCTCGGCGGCCTTGACCTCGATCGGATCGGCGTTCGCCGAGTCCCCGAGACCCTGGTTCTCCTTGTGGCGGAACAGCGCGTTGCCGTCGAGCGTCACCTTCGCGTCGAGCGCCTTGACCTGGCGGTCCGGCGTCACGATCAGCGGGTTGATCTCGGCGAGCGAGCAGTCCTCCTCGATCCACACCTGGTAGAGCGCGACCAGCGCGTCGGCGACGCCCTCGATGACGTCCGCGTCGGCACCGCCCTGGGTGGCGATGTCGACCGCCTGCTCGCGGGTCAGCCCGACGAGCGGGTCGACGTTCTGCTTGATGAGCTTCTCGGGCGTCTGCTCGGCGACGGTCTCGATCTCCACGCCGCCCTCCACGGAGAACATGACGAGCGGCTTCTTCGCGCCACGGTCGAGCAGGACGGACGCGTAGTACTCCGTCTCGATGTCCGAGGCGTGCTCGATCCACACCGTCCGGACGATGTGACCCTTGATGTCCAGGCCGAGGATGTTGGTGGCGTGCTCGCGCGCTTCGGCCTCGTCGGAGGCGAGCTTCACGCCGCCGGCCTTGCCGCGGCCGCCGATGAGCACTTGCGCCTTCACGACGACGGGGTAGCCGATCTCGTTGGCGGCGGCGACAGCGTCGTCCACGGTCGTGACGGCCTTGCCGTCGGAGACGGCCAGCCCGTGACGGCCGAAGAGCTGCTTGCCCTGATATTCGAGGAGATCCATAGCGCGGGCGATGCTATCGGGGGAGGCGTTGACTACGCGGTCAACCGCCGGGTGCCTGCTTCCGCGTCCGCGCGCTGCCGCTGGTCCCCGCGGTCGTCGGCGTCCGCGGACAGGGACACCACCCTTCGCTCCGCTCCGTTCGTCCCTCACTCCGCGCGACGCCGCTCCGGGTGGTGTCCCTGTCCGCTCCCGCTCCGGCCGGTGGCCCGTTCTGGCAACGCTCCCGCTGTCGCTGGCGACCGCCGTCTGGCCGCCGAGCTCACGCGGGTCTGTGCGGGCGGGCGATCGTGGGGGCTCTACAGCGCCCCGGCGATCGCCCGGCCGGCCACCCGCCCGGAGAAGAGGCAGCCGCCGAGGAAGGTCCCTTCCAGCGCGCGGTAGCCGTGCATCCCTCCGCCGCCGAAGCCCGCCACCTCGCCCGCGGCGTAGAGCCCGGGTAGCGGCGTGCCGTCCGCCTGCAGCACGCGGGCGTCCAGGTCGGTGTGCAGGCCGCCGAGCGACTTGCGGGTGAGGATGTGCAGGCGCACGGCGATCAGCGGGCCGGCGTCCGGGTCGAGGATGCGGTGGGGTGAGGCCACTCGCGTGAGCTTGTCGGCGAGGTAGTTGCGGGCCTCGTGGATGGCCGCGATCTGGCCGTCCTTGCCGTAGGCGTTGGCGACCTGCAGGTCGCGCGCGACGATCTGCGCGCGCAGGTCCTCGACGTCGATCCGGGGCTCGCCCCCGGTCAGCTCGTTCATGCGCTCGACCAGGCGGCCCAGGTCGCGCTCGACGATGAAGTCGGCGCCGTGGTCCTTGAACGCCTGCACGGGCGCCGGGGGACCGCTGCCGAGGCGATCCTTCAGCACCGCGCGGATCGACTTGGCGGTCGTGTCCGGGTTCTGCTCGGACCCGGAGAGCGCGAACTCCTTCTCGATGATCTTCTCCGTCAGGACGAACCACGTGTGCTCGTACCCGGTCCCCATGATGTGGTCGAGCGTCGCGAGCGTGTCGAAGCCGGGATAGAGCGGACCCGGCAGCCGCCTGCCCGTCGCGTCGAACCACATCGACGAGGGCCCGGGGATGATGCGGATGGCGTGCATCGGCCAGATCGGGTCCCAGTTCTGGATCCCCTCGACGTAGTGCCACATGCGGTCCTCGTTGATCTGCTGCCCGCCGGCCCGGCAGGCGACCTGCTGCATCAGCCCGTCCACGTGGTGGGGCACCCCGGAGAGCATGCTCGTCGGCGCGGTCCCGAGTCGCGCCGGCCAGTTGCGCCGCACGAGCTCGTGGTTGCCGCCGATCCCGCCGCTGGTGACCAGGACGGCCGAGGCGTCGACCGCGAAGGCACCGACGACCTCGCGCGAGGACTCCGCTCCGCGCACGACAGCGCTTGGGACGAGGACCTCGCCGCGGACGCCGGTCACCGTCCCGTCCGACACCACGAGCTCGGTGACGCGGTGGCGGAAGCGCAGCTGCACCCGGCCGGCGGCGACGTGCTCGCGCACCCGGCGCACGAACGGCTCGAGCACCCCGGGCCCGGTCCCCCACGTCACGTGGAAGCGCGGGACGGAGTTGCCGTGGCCGTCCGCGTGGGAGCCGCCGCGCTCCGGCCAGCCCGGGTTCGGGATCCAGCGCATGCCCTGCGCGTGCAGCCACGGCCGCTTCTCGCCCGCGGCGAAGTCCACGTACGCCTCCGCCCACTTGCGCGGCCACGCGTCCTCGGGCCGGTCGAAGCCGGCCGTCCCCAGCCAGTCGGCCCACGCCAGCTCACGCGAGTCCCTGATCCGCATGCGGCGCTGCTCGGGTGAGTCGACGAACATCAGGCCGCCGAGGGACCAGAAGGCCTGGCCGCCGAGCGACTGTTCGGGTTCCTGGTCGACGACGACGACACGCCGGCCGGCGTCGGCGAGCTCGGCGGTGGCGACGAGGCCGGCGAGGCCGCCTCCCACCACGATGACGTCGGTGCGGTCCTCGGGAGCGCTCACGCGCCCACCCTAGAGCGCCATCGGGCAGGCGGTACGCGGCGATACCTCGGCCTTTGGCACAATGAGCCGCTCATGGCGCTTCCTGCAAAGGTCCAGTGGGTCACCTTCGACGTGTACGGCACGTTGATCGATTGGGAAGCCGGCATCTTCTCGGCCTTCAAGAAGGAGGCGCAGCGCGAGGGCTTCACGATCGAGGACAAGGACAAGGATGAGATCATCCGCCTGTTCCACGAGATCTCGAAGCAGGTGGAGAGCGGCTCCTACGAGCTCTACGCCGAGGTCCTGCGCCAGACCGCGGTGAAGATCGCGAAGGAGATCGGCTGGTCCCTCGAGCCGTCGCGCTCGGGCTTCCTCCCGGACTCAGTCATCCGCTGGATGCCGTTCAAGGAGACGGCGCCGCAGATGAAGAAGTTCTTCGGCAAGTACCAGACGGCGCTGCTGTCGAACATCGACGACAAGCTCCTCGGGCAGACCCGCCGCCACATCCCGGGCGACTACGACCTGGTCGTCACCGCGCAGCAGGTCCGCTCCTACAAGCCGGACCCGGCGCACTTCAACGAGTTCGCGCGGCGCATCGGCACGAAGAAGGGCTGGGTCCACATCGGGTCCAGCTACTACCACGACGTCGAGCCCTGCCTGAAGGCGAAGGTCCCCGTGATCTGGGTCAACCGCAGCAAGCAGCCGCTGGAGCCCGGGCAGAAGAAGCCGACCGAAGAGGTCAAGACGCTCCTCGAGGCCGCGCGGCTCCTGGGCCTTTAGGACGGCGCGCCCGTGCGCGTCGTCTCGTTGCACCCCGACGTCCTCGTCGCCACCTCCGCGGTCTGGCAGACGACCTGCACGATCGTGCGCGGCCCCGTCGACGGGACGAACGCCTCGTCGGATCGCGCCGCCGAGGCCTTCGTCATCGACTCGCCCGTCCTGCAGAGCGAGCTCGACGTGTTGCCGACGCTCCTGGCGCAGTCGGGCTTCCCGTTCACCGGGCTGCTCGCCACCCACGCGGACTGGGACCACGTCCTCGGGCGGCTGGCCTTCGGCGCCGAGGCGCCGCTCGGCGTCAGCGAGACGACGGCCGCCCGCCTGACCGCCGAGCCGGGTTCGGCGGCCCGCCGCCTGCGCGAGTTCGACCAGCAGTGGTACGTCTCCCGGCCGGCGCCGCTCGCGCTCGGGCAGGTCCAGGCGCTGCCGGTCCCCGGCCACCTCGACGTGGGTGACCGGACGATCGAGCTGCACCCGACCGGGGGCCACACCGCGGACGGCATGGCGGTCTGGATCCCGTGGGCGAAGGTCCTCGTCGTCGGCGACCACCTGTCGCCCGTCGAGCTGCCGATGCTCTCCGAGGGCGGCTCGCGCAGCGCCTACGCCGCCACGCTCGAGCGCCTGCGCCCGCTCGTCGAGCAGGCCGACCACGTCGTCCCCGGGCACGGCGAGGTGCTGGACGGCACGCGGGCGCTGGCGATCCTGCGGGAGGACGTCGCCTACCTTGCGGACTGGACGCTGCCCATCGCCCGGCGGGACCCGGAGCAGCTGAAGATCCACGCGGCCAACCAGGCCCGCGTCGGAGCCTGAGGCGATGCTGCAGCACGTCTCGCTCGAGGTCACGCCCGCGCTCGTGGACCGGGAGATCGCGTTCCTGGCGCTGCTCGGCTTCCGCGAGATCGTCCCGCCGTCGGCCCGGCTCGCGGAGCTCTCCCGCTGGGTGGAGGCCGAGGACGGCTCGGCTCAGCAGCTGCACCTGATGTACGCCGAGGAGCCGACGGTCATGCGCCCGGCGCACATCGCGCTCGTGCGGCCGGCGTACGAGCTGCTGCTGGACGCGCTGCGCGGTGGCGGCTTCGAGGTCCTGGAGCGCGAGCCCCACTGGGGCTCCCCGCGCGCCTTCACGCACTCGCCGACCGGGCATCGCGTCGAGGTCATGCAGTTCGCGCCTCCACGGGCCTGAACCGGACGCCCCGCCGGGCCGTCCGCTCGCTACTCGTGCGCCAGCCGCTACTCGTGCGGCAGATGCTGCGACATCCGCCGGCGGGCGCCTGCGGCTGTCCGCCGGCTACTCGTGCGGCAGATGTCGGCGGAAGTACAGGTCGCGCGGCTGGCCCGCCGCCGCGCGGTTGAAGAAGCCGAGGGACTCGTAGAGGGCGATCGCGGGAGCGTTGTCCTCGCTCGTGTCGAGCTCCATCCGTCGACAGCCGCGCTCCAGGGCGCGGGTCGTGGCGTGCTCCAGCATGGCCCGGCCGACGCCGCCCCCGCGGGCCTCCTCGGCGACGAAGACGTCCTCCACCAGGCAGTCGCCGCCGTCCCGCCAGAGGCCGAACCGGAATCGGAGCTGGACCACGCCCCCGGCGGGCGCGCCCGGGCCCGTCGCGCCGAGGACGAACTCCGTGTCGGGGTCGCCCATCAGTCGCTCGACCCCCGCCCGGAACGCGTCGTCCGACGGCCAGTCCCGCCCGTAGTGATCGCGGAAGGCGATCAGCAGGCGAGCGACCGTTTCGGCCTCGTGCGCCTCCGCGATCCAGGCGTGGGCGCCCGCCTCGGTCACGCCGCGGAGTCGCCCTCGGCGGCCGGCGCGGCGGTGATCATCGCGATCGGGGCACCCGTGTTGATCGGCGCGCCCTCCTCGATCATCAGCTCGGCGATGACGCCGGCCTTGTGCGCGGTGATCTCGTTCTCCATCTTCATCGCCTCGATGATGCAGATGAGCTGGCCCTCCTCGACCGTGTCGCCCTGCTTGACGAGGACCTTCCACATGTTGCCCTGCAGCGGGGCCTCGAGCAGGTCGGGGCCGCCGCCGGCGGACTTCTTGCGCTCGCCGCGCTTCTTGGCGCCGCCGCCGGCCTTCGCGCCCGCGCCGGAGGCCACGACACCGCCGGCGAACGCCTCGCCGATGACCTTCACGTCGAAGCGCTTGCCGCCGACCTCCACGAGGTACTCCTTCGTGACCTTCTCGTCCTCGTCGTCCTTCTCGTAGCGCTCGACGGGCGCGGGGGCCGTGGACTTGAGCCACTCCTTGTCTTCGACGAGGTCCTTGCAGATCGAGCCGCGGGCCCAGTCGTCGGTGCTCAGCAGCGCCTTGTGGAAGGGGATCAGGGTCTCCAGACCCTCGATCTCGTACTCGTCGAGCGCGCGCAGCATCCGCTGCGTCGCCTGCTCGCGGTCCGCGTCCCAGACGATGAGCTTGGAGACCATCGGGTCGTACATCGGCGAGACCTCGCCGAACGCCTGCACGCCGGAGTCGACGCGGACGCCGGGGCCGGTCGGCTCCTTGTAGTTGCCGATCGGGCCGGGGGCCGGCGCGAAGTTGCGCGGCGCGCTCTCGGCGTTGATGCGGCACTCGATCGAGTGGCCGCGCAGGACGACGTCCTCCTGCTTGTAGTCCAGCGGCAGGCCTGCCGCGGCCTTGATGCCCTGCTTGACGATGTCGATACCCGTCGTCATCTCGGTGACGCAGTGCTCGACCTGGACGCGGGTGTTCATCTCCAGGAAGAAGTACTCGTCCCCCTGCAGCATGCCTTCGATCGTGCCGGCGCCGACGTAGTCGACGGCCTTGGCGGCGTCGATGCCGATCTTGCCGATGCGCTGGCGCATCTCCTCGTCCACGACCCATTCGGGCGCCGGGGACTCC
This sequence comes from Solirubrobacterales bacterium, assembly GCA_025963955.1. Lineage (GTDB taxonomy): Bacteria > Actinomycetota > Thermoleophilia > Solirubrobacterales > Solirubrobacteraceae > Paraconexibacter. Next base: position 4,931 of record JAOPZU010000041.1, on the reverse strand, counting down.
TCGATGAGCTTCTGGTGGCGGCGCTGGATGGAGCAGTCGCGCTCGCCGAGGTGGATGCAGTTGCCGTGCTTGTCGGCGAGGATCTGGATCTCGACGTGGCGCGGCTCGGGCAGGTAGCGCTCGAGGTAGACCGTGCCGTCGGAGAAGAACTTCTCGCCCTCGCGGGAGGCGCCCTCGAAGGCGTCCTTCAGCTTGTCCTCGGTGAGGGCGACGCGGAAGCCCTTGCCGCCGCCGCCGGCCGACGCCTTGACGGCGACGGGGAAGCCGATCTCGTCGTTGGCGATGCGCAGCGCGTCCTCGTAGGTGTCGACGGCCTCGGTCGTGCCGGGGACGATCGGGACGCCTGCCTTCTGCATGAGCTCGCGGGCCATCGTCTTGGAGCCCATCGCGTCGATCGCGCTGGCGGGCGGGCCGATGAAGACGATGCCGGCCTCGTCGCACGCGCGGGCGAACGGCGCGTTCTCGGCGAGGAACCCGTAGCCGGGGTGGATCGCCTCGGCGCCGCACTCCTTGGCGACGGCGATGATCTTCTCGACGTTGAGGTAGTTGTCCGCGGCGGGGCCGTCGCCGATGAAGAACGCCTCGTCCGCCTTCGTCGGGTGCAGGGCGTTCCGGTCGGTCTCGGAGTACACGGCGACCGACGAGATCCCCATCTCCTTGCACGCGCGCGCGACACGGATGGCGATCTCGCCACGGTTGGCGATGAGGATCTTGCTGAACATAGGTGCGGAAGGCTATATCCACGCGCGCGGGCGCGCAGTCTGCCCGTGGAACGAGCGTTACCGCGCGGCTCGGCCGGCGGTCGCCGCCGCCGCGAGCGAGCCCGCACCGGCGGCCGTCAGCGCCCCGAGCAGCGACCCGACGAGCAGCCCGACGAGCTCGTCCTGGCCCACGTCCTCGCGCTCCAGCCAGGCGATGATCGCGCCGTCCATGAACGACAGCCACCCGGCCACCGCGATCCGCGCCAGCGGGGTCGGGGTCTCGCCCGAGGCCTCCGCCAGCCCGTCGATCAGGCGCGCGGCGGTGCCGTCCCGCACCTGCCGGACGATCTGCTCCACCTCCGGCACGATCGCCGCGCTGCGCAGGAGCTTCCCGAAGCCCTCGCGGTGCTCGCTGATCCAGCCCACGTAGGCGTGCAGGCCGGCGAGCAGCGCCTGGGCCGGAGGGAGCGCCGGGTCGGGGGTGACGCGCGCGATCAGCTCCTCCGCGTTCGCGGTGAGGGTCGCGACGAAGAAGTCCTGCTTGCTCGGGAAGTAGTGGTAGAGCAGCGCCTTGGAGACGCCGGCCTCGCGCGCGATCCGCGCCATCGAGATCTCGTCGAAGGAGTGCTCGATGAACAGCCGCTCGCCGAGCTCCACGAGCCGCCGCCGGCGCTCGTCGTTCTCCAGGCGCCGGTAGGCGGGCTCGCTCATGGCGCGCCCGAGCGTACCGCGCGCCGCCGGCCCTACCGGATCATCCCCGCTCCGACGGTCTCGTTCGTCGCTCGACGACGAGACCTGGGGCCTACCGGATCATCCCGGCGCCGACGGACTCGTTCGTCGCTTCGTAAATCAGGATGAACGAGCCCGTCGTGCGGTTGCGTTCGTAGGGATCCACCGCGAGCGGCTTGGAGACGCGCAGGCGCACGCGCCCGATGTCGTTCAGCGCGAGCTCGTCCGGAGAGACGACGCGCTCGAGCGTCGCGATGTCCACGACGTCGTCGAGTCCCTCGACGATCGCGCGCACGGAGGACGTCGTGTGCTTGAGGGCCAGGCGGGCACCCGGGCGCAGCGGCGCCTCGGCCATCCAGGAGACGTCCGCGCTCAGCTCGCGCGTGACGAGCGGTGCCACCTCGTTCGTGGCCCCCGGGGCGCGCGCGATCATGTCCCCGCGCGAAGCGTCCACGTTGTCGGCCAGCCGGACGGTCACGGACATCGGCGCGAAGGCGGCGTCCAGCTCGCCGTCGATCGTCTCGACCGCGGCGATCGTCGTCTGCACCCCGCTCGGCAGGACGACGACGGCGTCGCCCGCCCGCAGCACGCCACCGGCGACGGTCCCGGCGTAGCCGCGGTAGTCGGCGTCGTGGTCGCGGATGACCCACTGCACGGGGAAGCGCGTGTCCTGCCCGGCCTCGTCGTCGGCCAGCGACAGCGTCTCCAGGTGCTCGAGCAGCGGCGTGCCGGAGTACCAGTTCATCGCGGCGGAGGCGTCGACCACGTTGTCGCCGAGCTTCGCGCTGATCGGGAAGAACTCCACGTCCTTGACGCCGAGCTGCTTCGCCAGCGCGCAGAAGTCCCGGACGATCCCGTCGAAGACGTCCTCGGCGTAGTCGACGAGGTCCATCTTGTTCACGCACACCGCGAGGTGCGGGATGCCGAGCAGCGACGCGATGAACGTGTGGCGGCGGGTCTGCTCCACGACGCCGTGGCGCGCGTCGATGAGGATGATCGCCACGTCGGCCGTCGACGCCCCCGTGACCATGTTGCGCGTGTACTGCACGTGGCCGGGCGTGTCGGCCAGGACGAACTTGCGCCGCGCGGTCTGGAAGTAGCGGTAGGCGACGTCGATGGTGATGCCCTGCTCGCGCTCGGCCCGCAGGCCGTCCGTCAGCAGCGACAGATCCAGGCCGCCCTCGCCCGAGCGGCGCTCGGAGGCCTCCTGCACCTGCTCGAGCTGGTCGGCCAGGATCGCCTTGGAGTCGTACAGCAGCCGCCCGATGAGGGTCGACTTGCCGTCGTCGACGGAGCCGGCGGTGGCGATCCGGAGGAGCGCTGATTCGATCGTGGTCACGGGAGCGGTCACGGAGGCCTAGAAGTACCCGGCGACCTTGCGGTCTTCCATGGCGGCCTCGGTCACACGGTCGTCCGCCCGCGTCTCGCCCCGCTCGGTGATGCGCGTGGCCGCGATCTCCCCGACGACGGTGTCGAGGTCGGCGGCGGTCGAGGCGACCGCGCCCGTGCACGACATGTCGCCGACCGTCCGGTAGCGGACGGAGGTCGTGAACGGCTCCTCGTTCTCCATCAGCTCCATGTGGTCGCTCGTCGCGTAGAGCATGCCGTCGCGCTTGAAGACCTCGCGCTCGTGGGCGAAGTAGATGTTCGGCACCTCGAGGTCCTCCTCGGCGATGTACTGCCACACGTCGAGCTCGGTCCAGTTGGACAACGGGAAGACGCGGACCGACTCGCCGCGGGCGACGCGGCCGTTGTACAGCGACCACAACTCGGGGCGCTGGCGCTTCGGGTCCCACGTGCCGAAGTCGTCACGGAAGGAGAAGATCCGCTCCTTCGCGCGGGCGCGCTCCTCGTCACGGCGGGCGCCGCCGAAGGCCGCGTCGAAGCCGTGCTCCTCGATGGCGTCGAGCAGCGTCGTCGTCTGCAGGCGGTTGCGGGACGCGCGCGGCCCGGTCTCCTCCTTGACGCGACCCTGGTCGATCGAGTCCTGCACGGAGGCGACGATCAGGCGCTCGCCGAGCTCGGCCACGCGGCGGTCGCGGAACTCGATGACCTCGGGGAAGTTGTGCCCGGTGTCCACGTGCATGAGCGGGAACGGGAAGCGGCCGGGGCGGAACGCCTTCTCGGCCAGGCGCAGCAGCACGATCGAGTCCTTGCCGCCCGAGAACAGCAGCACGGGCTTCTCGAGCTCTGCGGCGACCTCGCGCATGATGTGGATCGCCTCCGCCTCCAGCACGCGCAGGTGGCTCAACTGCAGCGGGTTCCCGTCGGCGTTCACGGTGGGGTCTTCGATGGTGCTCATGGGGTGCTCTCGATCACGGTGATGGCATCGGGGTCTTCGACGTGCAGCCCGCACTCGGTCTTCTCGGTGCCCGCCCAGCGGCCCTCGCGGCCGGAGCCGGGGAGGGTGCACGGGGCGCAGCCGATGGACGAGTACCCCTGGTCGTGCAACGGGTGGTACGGCAGCGCGCGATCGGTGATCTGGCGCCAGAGGTCCTTCTCGGTCCACGCGGCCAGCGGGTTGTACTTCCACATGTCGCGGCGCTGGTCCCACTCGATGAGCTGCGCGTTCGCCCGCGTCTGCGACTGCTCGCGGCGGATGCCGGTGATCCACGCCTGCGCGCCGTCCAGCGCGCGCTCGAGCCCGGCGACCTTCTCCTCCGAGCAGCAGTGCGCGGGGCCGGACCACGGCGTCGTGCCGCTGGAGGCGTCCTCGACGGCGATCGAGACCCCGAAGTGGTCCTCGAACGCCTTCCACGTCGCGAGCGTCTCCGGGAAGAGGACGCCCGTGTCGATCGTGACCACGCGGACGCGGTCCAGCAGCTCGAGCCGCTGGAGCTCGTCGAGGATCACCGACTCCTCCTTCTGGAAGGAGCACAGGAAGACGAGCGGCTCGTGCGTGGCCGCCTTGGCGAGCGTCTGCTCGAGCTCGCTGGCGAGGGTGAGCGAGGTCATGGCTAGACCGCGCACTCGCCTTCGCCGCGGGCCACGACGAACGGGACGTCCTTCGTCCAGTCGATGAACTCGTTCATCGTGTCCAGGCCGAAGGCGGCCGGGAGCGCGAGCGGCTTGGCGACGTCCTCGAACGCCTTGGTCCCGACGCGGAGCGCGAAGTCGTTGAACTCCTCGCCCTCCTCGCGGTCCGACTCGTACATCCGCAGCCAGGCCTCGACGATGTCCGGGACCTTCTTGGCGGGCATACGGACCTTCAGGCGCGTGCCGTACTTGACCTCGCCGCCCTCGTAGACGCCGCCGATGTGCGCGACGTACGCGGGCAGCGTGTGCTCGCCGACCTTGATCGACGCGCCGTAGAACCCGATGTTCGCGATGTGGTGCTGGCTGCAGCCGTTGGGGCAGCCGGACATCTTGATGTGGATCCGCTTGGTCAGCGGATCCGTGATGTCCATGCTCGTCACGCGCTCCTTGACGGCCCGGTTGAGGCCCATCGAGGAGGTGATGCCGAGCTTGCAGGAGTCGGTGCCGGGGCACGAGACGACGTCG
>JAOPZU010000027.1 GCA_025963955.1 Solirubrobacterales bacterium | reverse complement strand
CTACCCGGTCGGCACCCTACGCGGCGTCGACGTCGGGGCCTGGTACACCGTCGCCTGGTTCAACAAGTACCTCAAGCACGACCCGACCGCCGACGCGCGGCTGCTCACCGGCCGCTGGCGCAACGACGCGAAGGGCGCTGCGCACGACCCGTCGCGCGACCCCAACCTCCTCTCGGAGTTCTACCGCTCGCGCATCGCCGTCCACACCCCGGCCGGACGCGCCACCGGCTGCGAGAACCTGAGGGCCGGATGCGCGAGCCTCACCGCCGCCGACGACGACTGCGGCCGCGCATCCTACGGCTACCTGCCCGTCGCCACCCACCCCGACGACGGCACCGACCCGGGCCGCGCACCCTGCTCCTCCGACCCCCACCCGACCCCGACGCCTGCGCTGACCGGAAGCCGCTCAGCCCGCACGCTCAGCCGGACGCGCCGCGTCCGCGTCCGCGTCCGTGGCGCAACCGGGCTGCGGCAGGTCCGGCTCACGCTCACCGACGTCGCCCATCGCGTGGTCGCGGAGGCCCGCCGTCGCAGCATCCCCTCCGACGGGCGCATCACGCTGCGGGTCCTGCGGACGGGCACCGTGAAGCCGGGCCGCTACCGCCTGCACTTCTCCGCGGTCGCCGCCCTCACTGGACTGATCGCAGTGACCAAGGACGTCCGCCTCGGACGCTGATGGCAGCGCCGTGGGCGTGAGGGCGACGGCGGGAGCAGGACACGCGCGACCGGGATCGCTCCGTCTGCGTCCCGCTGTGGAGAGCCCGTCAGAAGCTGGACTTCACCGCGTGGGCTTTGTCGAACGTCGGGCCGGCGTTCACATAGGTCCTCACCGTAGGACCAGCGCCCCCACCGCGGACCGGATGGACGACCGCCTTCGTCTGCGCGTACCCGCAGGCGTCGGCCACGCCGAGCTTGAAACGCCCCAGGACCTTTCTGCCGCCCTTGACGATGAAGCCGTAGAGCGTCTTGTGCGCGAACGTCGCACCCGAGACGACGACCCGGACCTTCCCGTCCGGCCGGTAGGTTCCGTTGGGGTTGCCGTCGACATGCGTGATGGCCAGGCCGTACCCCGCGACGATCACCGTGCCGAGATCCGTGTGGGTCGGCGCGCCGGTGGGATCGTCAGCGTTTCCAGTGCCGCTGACGTCGATCTGGACGTGGTAGGTCCGGCCCGGGCCAGGCTCCCGGAAGTGCGCCAGGGTGAAGTACTTGACTCGGCTGGCCTCCCGTGAAGCTGACCGGCTGAAAGTTGACGTTGCTCTGACGCGGGCTGCTGACCGGGTTGGAGTAGCAGCCAGTCGGCAACGGCGTGGTGAGCTTCTCCGGACCGCGACCATACGTCGTCGGCGCCGTCGGCTCCTGCGCGACGGTCATCGCGGGGAGGCTCGCCAGGGGTGCGCCGGTCAGCAAGATCACGATGGCCAACTGGCGTCTCATGGAGGTGAAGCTACCAGCGACGCCACGGTGCTACCCGCCTGACAGGTAGGGCCGAACGCGCCTCGCCGACACGACGAACGCGGTTGCCCTCGGTCGTGGGGTCCACCTCGGGTGGCGCGCGTGCGCAGGCCCCGGACCCGCCCCTGGATCAGGTTCGCTCAGCCCCGAACCAGCTGCCGGATGTAGACCGCGTCGCCGGGGTACACGAGCGTCAGCTCGGGCTCCACCCGACGCGCCTTGACGGGCAGGCGGAAGCGAAAGGTCAGCCGCCCTGATCGGGGCACAGCCGTGTGCCGCAACGTGCGCCCGACGACTCGGACCGTCGCCGTGACGCGAGCGGTCGCCGCGGCGGCCACGCTTGCCCGCACCAGCAGGGTGTTCCCCGTGGTCGTCTGGTCGTATAAGCGCAGGTCAGGGCAGTCCACCCCGTGCGGCGTCGCGTCATTGCCCGCGCGCAGCAGGCGGGCGTTGTCACCACACGCCAGCGCGTAGGCGGCCGGGCCCTCACGGGCGTCGATCCCGCCGACGAAGCCGGCGCCGGTGCCGAGCCAGGCGACGTCCCGGCGGGGCTGGGCGGCGGAGATCTCAGCGAGCACCCGCCCCGGGCCGTCGCTGGCCTCGGCCACCACGACAGCGCGTGCACCGCCGGCCGACAGGTCCAGCGTGCACGGCGCGACCGGCAGCAGCATCCCCCCCGGCATGGCCGGGCTCGCCCAGGTCAGCGTGCCGCTCGCGCACCCTGGCTCCTGCGTCGTGAACCGGGAGATCGCCAGCGCCCCGTCAGGCATCAGGGCGAAGGCGCTCCGCAGCGTGTCGGCCGGCGTGGGGACCGTGTACAGCGTCTCCCCGGTCTTCCAGTCGCGCACGACGACCCCGGCCGTGAGCTGCTGCGCGACGTGCTCTCCCGCCACCACACCGCCCCCGAGATCTCCGAGCGCGGTCGCTGTCGTCTTGCCCCGGGCGTCGACGAAGCGCGATCCCCCGCAGACCGAAACGATCGCGTGCTCACCGTCGGTGGCGAATTGCGCACCGACCGGGCTCCCCGCGCCAGGTCCGTTGAACGCGTCGACGTGCGCGGAACAGCCGCCGAGCGAGCCGACGTGGCCCGTCTTCAGATCGATCATCGCGACGGAAGACGTATCGTCGTACTGGTCATACTTGCTCGACCCCGAGCGGCCGCGCAGCTCGAGCAACGCCATGTTGCCGGCCGCGGCGAAGGCGCCCACAGAGCCCTCCTCGACATAGCCGTCGTCGTTCTCGTGGACGGACGGGAAGCTGCCCCGGGCGACGGTCCGGTCGTGCCCGTCGCGGGCGACGTGCACCTCCCAGCCCCAGGCACCGCCCGAGGCCCAGCTGAGCCCTCCGTTCGTCACCACAC
>JAOPZU010000026.1 GCA_025963955.1 Solirubrobacterales bacterium | reverse complement strand
CGGCGCGCTCAGCGCCGACTACGCCGCCACGGCACGCGGGGCCGGACTGCCGGTGCCCGTCGCGATCTTCGCCGCCTACCCGGGACGGTCGCTGAAGGGCCTCCCGTTCACGCTGCCGGAGGCACCGCTGCGGGACCTCCCGCGGAGCGTCGACGTCGTCGCCCTCGGCGGGGCCCGCGACACGACCGTCGGCACGGCGGTCGCGCGGCGCATCGGCCGGCTGGGCCGCTACGCGCTCATCCGGGACCCGGCGGTCGACGAGCACCGCGGCCCGCTGCAGACCGGCGCCGCCGCGCGCCGCGTGTTCTGGGGCCCGCTCGACCGCCTCATCCGGTCGGCACGGCGCTGACGCGGGCTGTCAAGCTACGGGCCGATGGCCAAGGCACCGACCACGCGCAAGTACTCGCCGCGGCGCTCGCGCGAGGAGCGCCGCGAGCAGCTGCTGGACGCGGCCCTGGAGATCGTCGACACGCAGGGCTTCGGGGCCTTCTCGATCGAGGCAGTCGCCCGCGAGGCGGACCTCGCGAAGACCGTCGTCTACGCCTCGTTCGACAACCCGGACGAGCTGCTGCGCGCCCTGGTCGACCGTGAGCTCGAGCGCGCCGTGGCCGACCTCGCCGCCGCCATCCCGCGGCCGCCCTACCAGGACCCGGCCCGCGTGCTGTCGGCCGCGCTGACCGAGGTGCTCGCCTGCGCCCGCCGCCGGCCGGCCACCTGGCGGATCTTCATCATCCCCGCCGACGGGATGCCGCCCGCGGCCCGGGCGAACGTCGAGCGCCACCACCAGCAGTTCCTGCTGCAGATCGAGCCGCTCGTCAGCTGGGGCCTGGAGTACCTGCGACTCGACCACCTCGACGCCGAGCTGACGACCGCTGTCCTCATCGCGGCCGCCGAGCAGGGCATCCGCCTTGCGCTCGTCGACCCCGGGAACTACGGCGACGAGCGGTTGATCGGCTTCGCGACGGAGCTCGTGACGAGCTTCATCGTTCCCCGCCAGCGGTGACGGCCCAGGCCTCCGTCGGAGGTCTCGCCGATCCCCGCCACGGCGGAGTCCTCGGCGACTACGGTGTGCGTCCCGATGCACCCCCGGAAGAGGAACGACCCGTGACCCTGTTCGAGCACGACCTGCCCGCGCTCAGCGACCGCGTGGGGACGGCATGACCCCAGAGCCGCTGACGATGACCTACGCGGTCACCGGCCGCGTCGCGCGGATCACGCTGAACCGCCCCGAGCGCGGGAACGGAATCACGCGGCGCCTGGTCACCGAGCTCGAGCAGTGCGTCGAGCGGGCCGACCTGGACCCGGCGGTGCACGTGATCCTGCTGGCCGGCAACGGCAAGGGGTTCTGCGGCGGCTACGACCTCGTCGACAGCGCCGAGGGCATGGCCGACGGGGAGTTCGGGGACCACGAGGCGTCCGCCGCGGGCACGCCGCTGGACCCGATGGTGCAGGCCCGCAACCACGATCCGTCCGGCACCTGGGACCCGATGGTCGACTTCGCGATGATGGGCCGCAACGTCCGGGCCTTCATGTCGCTCTTCCACGCGAACAAGCCCGTCGTCTGCAAGGTGCAGGGCTTCTGCGTGGCGGGCGGGACGGACATGGCGCTCTGCTCGGACCTGCTCGTGATCGCCGCGGACGCGAAGATCGGCTACCCGCCGGCGCGCGTCTGGGGCTCGCCGACCACGTCGATGTGGGCGCACCGCCTCGGCCCGCAGCGCGCCAAGCGGCTGCTCTTCACCGGCGACTCGCTGTCCGGGGCGGAGGCGCTCGAGTGGGGTCTGGCGATCGAGGCGCCGGCGGCGGCGGACCTGGACGCGCGCACCGAGGCGCTCGTCGAGCGGATCGCGCGGATGCCCGTCAACCAGCTGATGATGATGAAGCTGCTCGTCAACCAGGAGACGATGGCCCGCGGGCTCCCCGCCACGCAGATCCTGGGGACGGTCTTCGACGGCATCACGCGGCACACCGCCGAGGGGTACGCATTCCAGCAGCGCGCCGCGGAGGCCGGGTTCAAGCAGGCCGTGGCCGAGCGCGACGGCCCGTTCGGCGACCGCGGCCCGTCAACCTTCAAGGGCTGAGCGACCCGCCCACGCAGGACCCGGTGCCGGGCGCGACGGGCCGTCGGCGCGGCAGTCCCCTGACGCCCTGTCAGACACCCGGATCGTCACACGCCCGCCTGTCCGGTGCGGCAGGGTTCGCGAAACCCCCGGCGAAAGCGGGGGTATCGGAGCACTGTGAGCCCGCTGCGCGCCCACCCCCAGCCTGCCGCGGCCGCGGCGATCGCCCCCGGACCGGCGATGATGACGCTGCGCCCGCAGCTGGCGGACGGGCGCGCCACCTCGCTGTACGTCGCCGCCTTCCCGCTCGCCGGCCTGCGCGTCAAGGTGCGGATCCTGGACCAGCCGGAGACGCTCGTGCGCTGGTGCCGCGCCGGCGCGGTGCCGCACGCCATCGTCGGCGGCTTCTTCGTCCGGCCGCACAACGCACCGCTCGGGGAGCTGCGGGTCGGCGGCGCCCCCG
>JAOPZU010000024.1 GCA_025963955.1 Solirubrobacterales bacterium | reverse complement strand
TCGGCCGCCGGGGATTCGCCGTCAGCGGGCGCCTCCGCGGCAGCGGGCTCGGGCTCCGGCGCCGGCTCCGGCGGGGCCAGCGGCGGCGGGAGCTCGCCGCCGTTCGCCTCGAGGATCGCCTTGTAGGCGGGGACGAGGACCTTCGCCCAGGCCAGGACCGCGAGGATCTGGCCGGACGGGCCACGGCCCTTGATGCGATTGTCGCCGAACGCGACGGTCGGGTTGATCTCGCCGATCAGCCAGCCGTGGGCGGTGTCGGCGTCCATCTGCAGGAAGACCTCGGGACGGCGCGTGGTCTGCCCGAAGTAGATGAGCGGCTCCTGGCCCTGGCGGACCGCGACGGTCACGGTGGAGCGCGGGTCGCGCAGCTGGAGCTGCAGGATCGTGTTGGTGCGGACGAGGACGCCGACGGCGTTCTCGTCCGCGATCACGTCCGAGAAGAGCTTGCCGAGGGCGCCGTAGACGGCCGCTTCGTCGCTGAACAGGGCCATGTCTAGTTCTCCAGTCCGAGCAGCAGGGCGATGCCCTGTCCGCCGCCGATGCACAACGTGACGAGGCCGAGCTCGTGGTCGCCCCGCTCCATCTGATCCAAGGTCTTCGCGGTGATGATCGCGCCGGAGGCGCCGATCGGGTGGCCGAGGGCGATCGCGCCGCCGTACGGGTTCACCCGCGGATCGTCGTCCTCGAGGCCGAGCTCCTGCAGCACCGCGAGCGCCTGCGCCGCGAAGGCCTCGTTCAGCTCGATGATGCCGACCTCGTCCAGTGTGCGGCCCGCCCGCTGCAGCGCCTTGTTGATCGCCGGCACCGGGCCGATGCCCATGATCTTCGGGTCGACGCCCACCGAGGCGTAGCTGAGGATGCGGGCCCGCACCGGCGCCCCCAGCTCCTTCGCCCGGTCCGCGTCCATCAGGACGACCGCAGCCCCGGCGTCGTTCATGCCGGACGCGTTGCCCGCGGTGACCGTGCCGCCGTCCTTCTTGAAGACGGGCTTGAGGTTCGCCATGGACTCCGGCGTCGCCTCGGGGCGGATGTGCTCGTCGCGGAGGAAGTCGACGGTCTCGCGCTTGACCTTCACCGGGACGCCGACGATCTGGTCGTCGAAGAGGCCGCCCGCCTGGGCCGCGGCCGCACGCCGATGGGACTCCGCGGCGTAGGCGTCCTGACGCTCGCGCGAGATGCCGTACTTCTCCACGAGGTTCTCGGCGGTGACGCCCATGAGGATCGTGTTGAACGGGTCCGTCAGGCCGCCCATGACCGGGTCGACCATCGCGGTCTCCCCCATCTTCGCGCCCCAGCGGGCGTTCGGGAGCCAGTACGGCCCGCGGCTCATCGACTCGGCGCCGCCGGCGAGCGCCACCTGCGCGTCCTCGGACTGGATCGCCTGCGTCGCAGAGACGATCGCCTGCACGCCCGTCCCGCACAGGCGGTTGACGGTGAACGCCGGGACCTCCTGCGGGATGCCCGCCTGGATGCCGACGACCCGCGCCATGTACATGTCGCGCGACTCGGTGTGGATGACGTTGCCGAAGACGACGTGGTCGACCTGCCCGCCCTCGACGCCCGCGCGCGCGAGCGCCTCGGTCGCGGCGATGGTCCCGAGCTCGGTCGGGGGCACGTCCTTGAGCGACTTCCCGTAGGAGCCGATCGCGGTCCGCGCAGCGGAGCTGATCACGACGTTGGTCATAGCGGGGGAGGGTATTGGAGCACCCGTCCCGCCGCCGCCCGCCTCGTGCTCCACCTCCGCGTGAGTGGGCGCCCGGCTTTGTCTCGATCGGCAGAGGGGGCGCTGGTAGCGTCGGGTGATGCTCCAGAACTTCATCGGCGGCCAGAGCGTGGACGCCACGGGCGACGGCGCCCACGACGTCCACAACGCGGCGACGGGCGAGGTCATCGCGCAGATGGGCATCTCCTCCGCCCAGGACGTGGACGCGGCGGTCGCCTCCGCCCGGAAGGGCTTCGCCGAGTGGGGCCAGGCCACGCCGGCCGAGCGGTCGCTCGCGATGCTGAAGATCGCCGACGCGATCGAGGCGCGCGCGGACGAGCTCGCCGATATCGAGACGGAGAACACGGGCAAGCCGCTGGCGCTCGTGCACAGCGAGGAGATCCCGCCCGGCGTGGACCAGATCCGCTTCTTCGCCGCCGCCGCCCGCAACCTCAGCGGCCTGTCCAGCGGCGAGTACATGGCGGGCCACACCTCGTCCATCCGCCGCGAGCCGATCGGCGTCACCGCGGGCATCACCCCGTGGAACTACCCGTTCATGATGGCCATCTGGAAGTTCGGGCCGGCCATCGCCGCCGGCAACTCCATCATCCTCAAGCCGTCGGAGAACACTCCTTCCTCGACGCTGTGGATGGCGAAGCTGATGCAGGAGCACCTGCCGGACGGCGTCTTCAACGTCGTGCTCGGCAAGGGCGAGACGGGCGAGGCCCTCGTCCGCCACGAAGGCGTCGACATGGTCTCGATCACGGGCTCGGTGCGCGCGGGCAAGGCCGTGGCGGCCGCCGCCGCCGAGTCGCTCAAGCGCGTGCACCTGGAGCTCGGCGGCAAGGCGCCCGTCGTGGTCTTCGACGACGCGGACGTGGAGGCCGCCGCCGAGATGATCGCCGGCACCGGGTACTTCAACGCGGGCCAGGACTGCACCGCCGCCACGCGCGTCATCGCCGGTCCCGGCGTCCACGACGCGTTCGTGGAGGCCCTGACCGCGCAGGCCAAGGCGACCGTCTTCGGCAACCCGCTGGACGAGAACACGTACATGGGCCCGGTCATCTCCCAGGCGCAGCGCGAGCGGGTGGGCGGCTTCATCGAGCGCGCCCCGTCGCACGCCACGGTCACGACGGGCGGCAACCCCGCCGGCGACGCGGGCTACTTCTTCGAGCCGACGGTCGTCTCCGGGCTCCGGCAGGACGACGAGCTGATCCAGGACGAGGTCTTCGGCCCCGTCATCACCGTCCAGAAGTTCACGGACGAGGCCGAGGCACTGGCCTGGGCCAACGGCGTGAAGTACGGCCTCGCATCGTCCGTCTGGACCAAGGACCACGGGCGCGCGATGCGGATGGCCAAGCACCTGGACTTCGGCTGCGTCTGGATCAACACGCACATCCCGCTCGTCGCCGAGATGCCCCACGGCGGCTTCAAGCAGTCGGGCTACGGCAAGGACCTCTCTGCGTACGGCTTCGACGACTACACGCGCATCAAGCACGTGATGTCGAACATCGAGGCGTAGAGGGGCAGGCGAGAGCGGCTCTGGCGCCCGTGCCGGGCTCCCCGTAGGATCCGTCCATGCATCGACGCTCCGGTGTTCTGTCCATCGTTCTGGCCATCGCGTGCGTGGGGCTCGCCGCGCCCGTCGCACACGCCGACCGCATCGCCTTCTCGTGCGGGACGCCCGCCTTCCAGGACGTCTGCGCGAGCCCGCCGGACGGAGGCCCGCGGGAGGTCCTGCTCACGGGCGCGACCGGAGCCGGGCAGGACCGCTACGGCTCGCCCTCGCTGTCGGCCGACGGCACGAAGCTCGCGTACACGTACAAGGGCCAGGCGTACGTGAAGGACCTCGCGACGAACGCGGTGGCCGGGCCGGAGCTCGGGCCGGGCAACGTGCTGACCATCCGCATGCGGCCGGACGGCCGCTTCCTGGCCCTAGGGCAGTTCTCCGACGGCGGCGTCTGCGTCTACGCGGCCGACCTGACCGGGCGCCACTGCGTCGGCCGGGCCGGGTCCTACGGCTTCGCCGCCAACGGGGATCTGCTGACCGACACGACCGTCGCGCCGGACTACCGCTCCGCGATCTGCCGGCTGCCGATCACCCCGGATGACGGCCTGAGCGGCTGCCACGGGATCGTCCTGCAGGACGGGACGCAGAACCTCGCGGACGCGAGCACCTCGCCGGACGGGACGCGGATCGCGGTGACCCGCTCCACGGCGATCGGCCAGTACGGCCGCATCGCGATCTTCGATGCCACGAGCGGCGCCCTGCTGAACGAGGTCTCCGCCGGGCCCGACGCCTTCCCGGCCTGGTCCCCGGACTCGCGGTCGGTCGTCTTCGACCGCAAGGACGGCGGTATCTGGATCGCCGCGGCGAACGGCGCCCCCG
>JAOPZU010000604.1 GCA_025963955.1 Solirubrobacterales bacterium | reverse complement strand
AGCGCCGGGTGGGGATATGCGCGAGAGGCGGCAGGTCGCGGCGCGGCGCAGCACGGCTGGACGGGGTCGTCACGGCCAGCGCTCGGGGCTTCGCCGCTGCGACCCTCGGGGCCGCCCCGGCCCTATCCGCGGGCGGACCGGAGCGACGCGGCCCGCGAAGCGCACTCGCGCCGGCCACCACGACGAGGACGATCACGACGAGGGCGACGAGGGCACGGCGCCGGCGGACGACTCGAGCGGGCATGGGTCCCTGGATACAGCGTGCAGATGAGTTGAGGATGATCGACGGGCCCGCGTGTTCTCGTCCGGACCGAGGACCCGCGCCCGGCAGCCGCGCGCGCCGGGTCGGTCGGCGGACCGCGCTCGGACGTCAGTCGAGGAAGGCGTCCAGCATCGGGAGGAGCAGCTCGGCCCGGTGGGGTGCCTGCATGTGGGTGGTGCCGGGGAGGATCGCCAGCCGTGAGCCGGGAATGAGCTCCTGCATCACCGCGGCGTGGGCGGTCGTGGTGAAGTCGTGGTCCCCGAGGACGATCAGCACGGGCGCGGTGATGGCCGCGAGCTGCGCGTCGCTCCAGCCCTCCCACGCCTCGACGGTCGCCATCGTCCGCATGGGCAGCTGCTCGAAGCGGTCGGGGTGGGGCGAGAGCCTCGCGTAGGCCTCGCCCATGGCGGCGAAGTCCTCCGCGGTCGGCATGCGCGTGGACGTCGCGTACGTGCTCGGGTCGGCGAGGTCCGGGTGGGCGCCGTCGGGGCGGACGCTGGCCGAGACCGGCACGATCGAGCGCACGCGGCCGGGATGGGCGACGGCGAGCTCCAGGGCGACGCCGCCGCCCATGCTGTGGCCGAGGACGTGCGCGCGGTCGATGCCGAGGTGATCGAGCAGCGCGATCACGTCTGCGGCGAGGTCGGGGTAGCTGAGGTCGCGCTCGATGTCGGCGGTACGCCCGTGCGCCTGGAACTCGACGGCGATGACCCGGTGCTTGCGGCTGAGCGCGGGGATGAGCTCGGCGAAGGTCAGGTCGATGGTCATGACCCCGCCGTGCAGCAGGACGAGCGGCGTGCCCTGCTCGCCGTGGATCTCGTAGTACATGTGCAAGCCGTTGACATCGACGTAGCCCGTGGTCGTGTTCATGCTTCACAGACGGAGGCGCGGGAGCGAACTCATCGAGCCCGTCGGGCCGCGGGTGGTCCGCCTCCGGGAACCTGCCGCACCCTTTGCCCGTCCCGGTCGTTGACGCGGTGTGACCAACGTCCGCCGGCGCACCAGATCGACCCTCGCCACGCTGGCGGGCCTGGTGGTCCTGGGTGCTCCGACCGCCGCGTCCGCCGCACCGGGGAGGACCTGCGCGCAGCTCACGGTCGGGACGAGCAAGGTGGATACACCGAGCGTGAAGGTCGTCGAGGTGCGCTCGACCGATCGCCGGCTGAAGGGCTCGCGGCTGTTCGGGTGCGTCAAGCCGGATGGGCCGGTGCGGCTGCTGGGGGTCAACGGCTACTTCACGAACCAGGACCCGGACCCGATCTACTACACGGACCGTGAGACGGAGCTCGTATCGGTGGCCGGTCGCTTCGTCACCGTCGCGCAGTACTACTCCACGGACGCGAACGCCGGGCCGGACTTCCGGTCGGTCGTCGACCTGCGTACCGGCCGCTCGCGCCAGTACTACTCGGGCCTCATCAGCTCCTGTGGCCAGGACCCGACCCCGCCGGTGGTCCGCGAGGTGCTCGGCGCCGACGGCCGCCTGCTCGCGCTCTACGGCAACCCCGCCGATCCGCGCGCCCGCGGTTGCGACGCCTACCGCAACGGCGACAAGGACGAGCTGCGCTCGGTCGGCTTCGACGGGCGCCTGCAGGTCCTCGACTTCGCGCCGGCCGCGTCGATCGATCCTGCGTCCCTGACGCTGCGCAACGCCACCGCGACGTGGACGCGCTCCGGGCAGCCGCAGCGCGCTCGCGTCAGCGGCACCGCTCGTCCTGCCCCGCGCTACCCCGTCCCCGCCGGCGTCTCGTGCGCGTCGCTCGCGCGGCGGACGAACCTCTCCCCGGTCAGGCGCCTGCGCGTGGCACGGCTGGGGACGTCGTTCGTCGGCTGCGAGCCGGGCTCGCTCAGCAACGCGGTCTTCTCCCTCGGCTCGGCATCAGGGCGGGCCCAGCTGAAGATCGACCGAGTCATGGGACCGACGCTGGCCTACACCTTCACCCGCGGGCACCGGGTCACGATGAGCTTCCTGAGCCTCGAGACCGGCGCCCGGTCGATCTACTGGGACGCCGACCTCGCGGTGGACTGCGCGCACGGGAACCGAGCCGTGACCCCGCCGCCCGTGGCGGTCGCGGCCGTCACGGACCTCGGCATGGTCGTCCTGTTCGCCGCTCGCGATGCCGCGGAGGCCGCGTGCTACCCCAACCCCGGGCAGGAACTGCTTCAGGGCTTCACCTCGGGGGATCCGGTGACGTTCGACCTGGCTCCTGCGGGCAGCATCCCGGCCTCGTCCCTCGCGGTCCGCGGGGACGACGTGCGGTGGGTCCGCGACGGGGCACCCCGCTCGGGCTCCTTGCGGTGAGACTCAGGCGACCGGCACCGCGTCCTGGGCGCTTGCGGCGGCCGCGGGCACCACGGCGTCCAGCCGGACCGCCGTCGAGTTGAGCGCCGGGGTCTGCGAGAAGCGGTCCAGGCGCACGTCGTCGACGAGCAGGTTGCGGTTCGCCCCGAAGGTCCGCGTGGCGGCCGGATCGCCGCCGGGATCGAAGATGCGGCTGCCCCAGCCGTGCGGGATGCACACGACGCCGGGGCGCAATCCGTCGGTGATCCGCGCCTCCAGCTCGATGCTGCCGACCCGGGAGCTGACGCGGACGCGCCGGCCGTCCTCGATCCCGGCGGCGGCCGCGTCGTCGGGGTGGACCTCGACGACGTTGCTGCGCTCGGCCCTGAACAGCCCAGGGGACTCGTTCAGCCACGAGTTCATCGCCTCGCGGATGCGCTTGTTGACGAGCAGCAGCGGGTGCTCCTCGTCCCGCGGGGGCGCCGACGTGAGCGCGTCCCGGGTCGCGTCGAGGAACGCCTGCGGCGCGGCGCGCACCTGCTTGTCCTCGTGGCCGACGGCGCCGGCGAGGTTGCCGTACTCCGGCTCGCCGTAGATCCACCCGTGCGGCCGCGCGCGGATGTCCGACCACTTCAGCCGGCGTCCCATCATGACCAGTAGGCGCTGGACCCACTCCGGGTTCATCGCGAGCTGCGGGCGGCGGGTGACCCTGGCGACCGCGCGGCTGGCCCGCACGAGGCGGTTGACCCCGGGCTTGCCGAAGAGGTTCCGGTCCATGGCCAGTGCGAGCTCGGTGAAGAACTCCCACTCTTCCATCACCCCGGGCGGCGGGTCGATCGCCCGCTGGGCGTACTGGACGTACGGCTGCTCCTGCAGCCCGCCGTACAGAGGGCTCAGCTCCTCGCGCTCGAGCCAGTGCGTGCCGGGGATCAGCCAATCGGCGTGGCGGTGGCTCTCACGCTGGACGAGGTCGACCGCCACGAGCAGCTCCAGGTCCGCGAGCGCGGCGTCGAGCGCCGCGCCGTTCGGCCCGGACACCACCGGATTGCCGAAGGCGAGGAAGGCGGCCCGGACCTGCCCCGGGCCGGGGGTGGTGATCTCGTCGGCCAGCTCGGAGACCGCGTGGAAGCCGACGATGGTCGGGTTGTCGCGCACGCGCGTGCGATGGGTGGCCGCCGGGGCGAAGAGCTTCAGGACCTGGGCGATGTCGACGTACCCGCGCTCGTAGCGGCGGCCGCCGGGACGATCGACGCGGTCCGTCACGAGGTTGAGGACCTGGCTGAGCCACTCGCCGAGCGTCCCGTGCTCGTTGTGAGCCACGCCGGTGTGGCTGACGCACATGGCCGTCTTCGCGGTGGCGAACCGCTCGGCGACATCCTCGATCTGCGTGCGGGCGACGCCGCAGCGCGACGCGAGGTCGTCCAGGTCGGACTCGGCCGCCAGGGCCCGGACGTCGGCGACGCCGGTGACCTTCAGCCCGGTCGGGACACGGTCCCACCCGCGCTCGAAGACGACCTTGAGCCCTCCGAGCAGGAAGGCCCAGTCCTGCCCGGGGAGGATCGCGACGTGGATCTTCGCCTTCGCGGCGGACTCCGAGCGGCGCGGGTCCACCACGATCAGATCGGCGCCGGCACGGGAGCGGGCGAGCACGCGGTTCCAGCCGCCGGGGTTGTTCTCCAGCCAGTTGAACTTGCTCTGGGCCGGGTCCATCCCGACCAGGAGAAAGCAGTCGCACCGGTCGATGTCGGGGACGAGCGCGACGAGCTCGCTGCCGTAGAGCTCCTCGGCGACCACGTGCGCGTTGTTCTGGTCGAGCGAGCCCACCCAGAAGCGGTTGCCCGTGCCGATCGCGTCGAGCAGACCCGTCCAGAACGTCGTCGTGGCGAACGAGAACCCCATGGGATTGCCGTGGTAGGAGGCGACCGCGTCCGGTCCGCCCGAGTCGATGATCGCGTTCAGGCGCGCGGCGATGTCCGCGATCGCCTCGGCGTAGGTCGCCGGGACGTAGCGGTCGCCCACCCGGCGCATGGGGGTGGTGATGCGCTGCGGGTGCGTGGCGACCTGGTGCGCGGTCTTGCCCTTCTTGCAGAAGTCGCGCCACGTGTACGGGTTCTCGCGGTCGGGCCGGATCTCCAGGACACGGTTGGCCGCCGTGTCGACGTCGACCTCCAGGCCGCAGTTGGCCAGGCAGATCCGGCAGTAGGTGGTGACGGTCTCGGTCGGCACGTCAGCGCCTCAGCCGACGAGCTGGAGCTCGAGCTTGCGGATGCCGCGGGCCTCGCCGCCCACCCACTCGACCTCGTCGGGGGCGGCGAGCTCGAACTCGGGGATGCGCTTGAGGAACTCCTCGAGCGTCACCCGCAGCATGAGCTTGCCCAGATGGACGCCGACGCAGCGGTGCGGGCCCATCCCGAACCCGAGGTGCTTGTTCGGCTTGCGGTCGAAGCGGCACACGTCCGGCTCCTCGAAGACGCTCTCGTCGCGGTTGCCCGCACCCCAGTGCAGCAGGACGCGGTCGCCGGCGTGCAGCGGGCAGCCGCTGAGCTCGGTGTCCCGCTTGACCGTCCGGCCCAGCGCCTGGATCGGCGAGGTCCAGCGCACGAGCTCCTCCAGGGCGAGGTTCGGGATCGTCCCCGCCGCCCGCAGCTCCGCCTGCGCCTCCGGGTGGGTCGCCAGGTAGAAGAGGGAGCCGGCGATCGCCGACGCCGTGGTGTCGACCGCCCCGAACAGCAGGACGGCGATCATCTGCACGCACTCCCAGTCCTCGAGCTTGCGGCCGTCGATCTCGCCGCTGAACATCAGGCTGATGAGGTCGTCGCGCTCCGCCTCCTTGCGGCGGGCCTCGACGAGCTTGATCGCGCTGCCCATCATCTCGCCGCCGGCCTCCATGACGCGCTCCAGGTCGCCACCGCGCAGGCGGGTCACGTCGTTGGTGGCCTTCTCCATGAGCTCCCAGTCCTCCTCGGGAAAGCCGATGAACCCGAGGGTGGCGCGCGGGGAGAGGGGGACGGCGACCGCGGCGGCGGCGTCGAACCGGGGCTGCCCGACCAGCGGCTCGATCAGGCTGATCGCCAGCGCGCGGATGCGGTCCTCGTGCTTCGCGGCCTGGTTGACGGTCAGCGCCGGGTTCAGGATGTCCCGGAACTTCTTCTGCTGCGGCGGATCGACGTCGATCGGGATCATCCCGATCATCGGCAGGGGCGGGATGCCGTCCCCGTCCGTGGAGGAGAAGCGCTCGGGGTCGCCCGCGGCCTCGACGACGTCCGCGTAGCGCGAGATGACGTTGAAGCCGCCGTACTTGTCGCTGCGCCCGACCGGGTCCTGCTCCCGCAGGGACTTCCAGTACGCGTACGGGTCCGTGACGAACTCCGGCGCGAAGTGGTCGTAGTCGCTGGCAATGCCCATAAAGCTCTCCTCCTGTCGGGACGGGTGCCCGAGTCTCTTCGCTGATGACCGCCGATGCAAGTTCTTACGAACCGATCGTTCACTAGCCTAGGCGATAACTGTTAGGATCGCTAGGTGTCCTCGGACGAACTTCTGGTCACGCGTGGGGGGGACGGGATCAGCGTCGTGACGCTGAACCGTCCGGCCTCGCTCAACGCGATCACGATGTCCCTGCAGGAGCGCCTGGACGACGTGATCTCCACCGTCGAAAACGACGGGTACACGCGCTGCCTCGTCGTCAAGGGTGCCGGTGGGCGCGCGTTCTCCTCCGGGTACGACCTGCACGAGATGGCGGCCTGGTCCGCCGACGACCTGCTGCTGCGCCTGCTGGAGCGGGAGCGGTGGGTCTGGCACTTCGCGACCGCCTCGGTCCCGATCGTGGTCGCCCTCGGCGGGGTGGCCTACGGGGCCGGGGCGATCCTCGCCTCCGCCGCCGACATTCGCGTCGGGAGCACCGAGACCCGCATCAAGTTCACGGCCGCGGCCTACGGCGGGGCCAACGCCACCTGGACGCTGCCGGCCCTGGTCGGGCGCGGCGCGGCGGCCGAGCTGCTGCTCACCGCGAGAACGGTCCACGCGGAGGAGGCCGAGGCGATGGGGCTGCTCAACCGGGTCGTCGACCCCGACACCCTGGACGACGCCTCGACCGAACTGGCCGAGCAGATCGCGGCCAACCCGGCCGCCGGGACGCGGGCGATCAAGCGCCTGCTGCGCGAGCACTCCGGGCGCAGCGTCGAGGACTGCTTCGTCACCGAGAACCTGCTGATGCGCACCGACCTGCGCCCTGAGCCGATCGTCGAGACGTACGTCGGCGGCAACGGTTCCTTCCGGCCTAGCGCGTCGCTTTAGTGAACGTCCGGTTCGACCCTGGTCGAGCCCGCGACGTCTCGCGGGTGGCCCCGTGAACCGCGCGTTCCGGCGCCCGGTCCGGTTCTCGGGCAAGATCCCCTCCGTGCCGACGGACAGCCACACCGAGGCGATCGCGTGACCGCGGCCCCGACGCCGAAGAAGCGCACGCGGGACCCGAACCGCGCCGCGAAGGTGCTCGCCGCGGCGCGCCGGCTCTTCTACGAGCGCGGCTTCCACGCGGTCACCGTCGACGAGATCGGCGAAGCCGCGGGGGCGACGGGCGCGGCGCTCTACCGGTACTTCTCCAGCAAGGAGGAGGTCCTCTCCACGCTGTTCGACGAGGCGCAGGACCGCATGCTCGTCGCGATCCCGGACCCGACCGACGACCCGATCGCGGACGTCCGCACCCTCGTGGACCGGAACCTGAGCATCACCCTCGAGCAGCGCGAGCTCGGGAGCATCTGGGCGCACGAGCACCGGGCGCTGTCCCCGGAGCACACCCGGCGCCTGGACCGCCGCTCCCGCCAGTTCGTGGACCAGTGGGTGGCGTGCCTGCGGCGGGCGTTCCCCGAGCGGGCGGACACGGACCTCTACGCGGCGGCCAGCGCGGCGATCGGGACCACCACCTCGCTCGTCGCGCGGCCCGGGCGCGTGGTCTCGGACCACGAGCAGGCCATCGTCCGGCAGATGATCGTGGCGGGCCTCCTGAGCCTGGCGGACCCGACGCCGGGCGCTTGAGCGTCGGCGCCACCCGAGCGAACCCGTCGTTCACTACACGGTACCTGCGTCAGCGGTGGCTTGATGCGGGCAGCGGGTTGCTTACGGACCGATCGTTCGTTAGTGTCGCGCGTGTTGCCGTCTGCACCCGGGAGGGGTCATGAAGCTGAACACGAAGACGCAGTTGCTGTGCGTGTGGTGCAGTCCCGTTGCCACGATCACCTGGCTCATCGGCTTCGGCGCGCTCGCCGGGTTCATCCCGCCGCCGTCGCCGCACGACAGCGCGCTGCAGGTGCAGGCGATGTACCAGGACAACCCGACCGGCATCCGCGCCGGCCTGTTCCTCACCTGCATGGGGGCCGCGCTCATCGGGCCCTTCGTCGCCTCCGTGTCGTCGCAGATGCGGCGCATCGAGGGTGACCGGCACACGCCGCTCTCCAACACCCAGCTCGGCCTCGGCATGCTGATGGTGCTGCTGTTCATCATGCCGTGCTTCCTCATGCTGGCCGCCGCGTTCCGGCCGGAGCGGGATCCCGCGATCACCCAGGCGCTCAACGACGCGGGCTGGCTCCCGTTCGTCGGCGGGTTCATGGCGACCTTCTTCCAGCTGATCGCGATCGGCCTCTGCATCTTCCAGGACACCGAGCAGCAGGTGTACCCGCGGTGGCTCGGGTACTTCAACTTCTGGGCCGCGCTCATACTCGTCCCGGCCGG
>JAOPZU010000595.1 GCA_025963955.1 Solirubrobacterales bacterium | reverse complement strand
CCGCGCGCGGTGAGAAGCCCGTCCCGGCCGAGCAGATGCTCCGCGACATGCGCATCAACCGCATCTTCGAGGGCTCCACCGAGATCATGCACCTGCTCATCGCCCGCGAGGCCGTCGACCAGCACCTTGCGGTCGCCGGGGACATCCTGGACCCGAAGACCGAGCTGAAGGACAAGGCGAAGGCGGCCGTCGCCGCCGGGAAGTTCTACGCCGGCTGGCTGCCGACCCTCGTCACCGGCGAAGGCCAGAAGCCGAGCGCGTTCGCCGAGTTCGGCCCGCTCGCGAAGCACGTGCGCTACGTCGAGCGGCACTCGCGGCAGCTCGCGCGGTCGACCTTCGGGCTCATGGGCCGCCACCAGGCCTCGCTGGAGCAGAAGGGCGCCCTGCTCGGCCGGGTCGTCGACATCGGCGCCGAGCTGTTCGCGATCTCCGCGACCTGCACGTACGCGCTGACGCTCAGCAAGGAGGACCCGGCGCGCGCCGACCAGGCGATGGAGCTCGCGGACCTGTTCGCCATGCAGGCCCGCCGCCGCGCGGACGTGCTCTTCAAGGAGCTGTTCTCCAACGACGACGCCCCGTCCTACGAGCGCGCCCAGCAGCTGCTGGACGGCCGCTACGACTGGCTCACGGAGGACGTGCTGGATCCCGCGGGCGACGGGCCGATGATGCCGCCGGCCGCGCACGACGCGCCGGCGATGGACGACGCCCCGAGCGACCCGCAGCCGGTGCAGTAGGCCGGGCGGCCGGGCTCAGAAGCGCGGCAGCACGCGCTCGACGCCACCCCAGGGCAACGGGCCCCGGGGTGGCGCGACGCCCGCGTCGTCCCCGAGGCGCATCCCGGCCACGAACCACGCCGAACTCGCCAGCGTCAGGACGGTGAGCACGAGGGCCGTGCGCGGCAGCCGCCGCAGCGCCAGGGCCCCCAGCGCCGCCGCGCAGGGCAGGACGACCAGTACGTCCGGAGGCACGAGCCACGGGCCGTGCAGCGACGGGCGGGCGAGGGCCGCGGTGGCCAGGCCGGCGGCCAGCAGCAGCGCGAGCAGTCCGCCGCCGACCTCGACGTCGACCTGGTCGGCGACGAACGCCGCGAGCCTTTCCCGGCGGGAGCGGACCAGCAGCACTCCGCCCGCCAGCGCGAGCGCGGCGACGGGAGCCCAGACGAGCAGGCCGACGTCGCGGTCGACGAGGGCGCCGAGGATCCGCGGGACGCGTGCGAGGTGCTCGGTGAAGCCGTCCGCGCCGGTGGGCGAGACCCCGGCCGGCCGCGCGGACGCCGGCGTGAGTCCGCCGAAGACGCGATCGTCGATCGTGACGTACACGACGGCGCTCGTGAGGATGACCTCGAGGGCGACGAAACCGGCCAGGGCCCTCCCGCGGCGCCGCAGCCAGCGCCACAGCGCGAGGGCCAGCACGATGCCGGGGACGGCCAGGTGCACGTCCAGCCACGCGGTCAGCGCGATGAGCGCCGCGCACCAGAAGACCCGCCGCAGCCGCGGCTCCTCGCGGACGCGCAGCGCCAGCAGCGCCGCGCCCGTGACGAGCACGGCGCCGGCCGCGACGGGACCGATCGTGGTCGAGGCCGCCAGCGCCGGTGGCGAGAGGCCCAGGACCAGCGCCCCGCGGGTGGCCCAGGGCTCCGGGACCAGGCGTCGAGCGAGGCCGGCCGCGACGGTGAAGGCCAGCGCCAGCAGCAGCGCGCACTCGAGCTCCACGAGCGACGGCCCGCCGAGCGCGTAGGCCGGCGCGATGAGGAGCGGGAAGCCGATGCCCTGCGGCTCGACCAGGCGGCCCTCGGTGAGCTTCGCGGTCGGCCGCAGCGCCGTGCCGTGCCAGCGCTTCCACGTCCGGTGCGCGTACTGGTCACGCAGGTCCAGGTCGCCGTCCTCCGAGATGGACGCCGCGGTGAGCAGCCGGTGCGCCTCGGCCGGGGAGTACCGCTCGCCAGGGCGGGCGGGCAGGCCGAGGGTCGCCGCGTAGGCGGCGAGCAGCACGAGGAACAGGACCGACCGGCGCACGAGCGCCAGTGTGTCAGTCCGCGCGCGGCCGGATCACGCGTCGGCGGGCCCGCCGAGCCGCGCCGCGATCGTCCGCGCCGCCTCCACGAGCTCGGGCGGGTCCAGCACCGTCAGCTCGACGTCCAGCAGCGCCATCCACACGAGGAACGATCGTGACCAGCCACCCGTCGTCGTCACCACGCAGGCGTCCGGGCCGTCGGGGGTGACGGTCGCCCGGCTCGGCGGGACCCGGCCCTGCACCTCGTCGACCGGACGGTGCACGCGGATCCGCCCGGGGACCGGGGTCGCCGCGTCGCCCTGCCGGATCGAGCGCTTGACGAACGCGGCCGCGTCCCCGCCCGGGATCTCTCGGCGCCGCCCGCGCCCGCTCTCCGTCAGCCGGCCCGCGATGCGGTCGATGCGGAAGGTGCGCCAGTCCTCGCGGTCCAGGTCGTACGCGACGAGGTACCAGCGCCAGCCCGAGTGGACCACGGCCGCCGGCTCGGCCCGGCGGCGGGTCTCGGCGCCGTCCTTGGCGACGTAGCCGAAGCGCAGCCCCACGCCGTCGCGGCACGCGCTGGCCAGGGTCGCGAGGACGTCCGCGTCGATCTGCGGTCCGTCGACCGGGAAGGCGGAGGTCGCGTCGCCGAGCGCCTGGACCCGCCGGCGCAGGCGGTCCGGCAGGAGCTGCTCGAGCTTGGCCAGCGCGCGCACCGACGTCTCCTCGATGCCGCCGATCGAGCCGGAGGCCGCGGTCCGCAGGCCGACCGCCACGGCGACCGCCTCCGCGTCGTCGAGGAGCAGCGGCGGCAGCTCGGCTCCCGCGCCCAACCGGTAGCCGCCCGCGACCCCGGGGGCCGCCTCGATCGGGTAGCCGAGCCCGCGGAGCTTGTCCACGTCCCGCCGGATCGTCCGCGGACCGACCTCCAGCCGGCCGGCGAGCTCCGGGCCGCTCCACTCTCGACGCTGCTGCAGGAGCGACAGCAGCGCGAGCAGCCGCGAGGAGGTGGGGATCGACACGCAGGGCATGGTCGCAGCGCTTGCGGCCGGAACCTGACCGCAAGGCCTCAAACGCGGTCAGGAGTTGGCCGCGTTAGGCGGCAGCATCGCCGCCATGGCCACTTCCATCGACCTGAGCCCACCCCAGATTTCGCCTCCCGGCCGCATCGCCGGCGAGCCGCCTGTCAGCCGCGCCGCCTGGCTCGGGTTCGTCGTCGTCCTCGCCGCGTCGGTGATGGACCTCCTCGACGCCACGATCGCGCAGACCGCCGCGCCCGCGATCCGCACCGACCTCGGCGGCTCGTACACCGACCTGGAGTGGATCTCGGCCGGCTACACGCTGGCGATGTCCGTCGTGCTGCTCGTGGGCGGCCGCCTCGGGGACCTCTACGGCCGCCGGCAGGTGCTGCTCGCGGGGATGGGCGGCTTCGTCGCTGCGTCCGCCCTGTGTGCGCTGGCGCCCTCAGCGGAGACCCTCATCGGCTGCCGCATGCTCCAGGGCGCCGTGGGCGCGGTGATGCTGCCCCAGGGCTTCGGCCTGATCCGCGAGCTGTTCGGGGACGGTGGACAGCAGCGGGCGTTCGCGGTCTTCGGCCCGGTCATGGGCATGTCCGCCGTCCTCGGGCCGGTGATCGGCGGCGGGCTCGTCGACCTCGACCTCCTCGGCACCGGCTGGCGCGCGGTCTTCCTCGTGAACATCCCGGTCGGGCTGGCCGCGCTGTGGCTCGGGCGCCGCTGCCTGCCGAAGACCGCGCCCGTCCAGCCCGAGGGCCGGGTCGACCTGCCGAGCGTCGGCCTGGCGGCGATCGGCGTCTTCGGCCTGGTCTACCCGCTGGTGGAGGGCCGGGAGCTCGGCTGGCCCGCCTGGGTGATCGCCATGCCCCTCGTCGCCCTCGCCGTCCTGGTGGCGTTCGGCCGCCGGCAGGCCCGACTGGCCCGCGCGGGTGACGAGCGGCGCGCGCCGCTCGTCGATCCGTCCGTCCTCCAGCGCCGGGCGTACGTCGGCGGCCTGGCGCTCGTGGTCTGCTTCATCGGCGCCATGGGCGGCATGACGCTCGTGCTCACCGTGATGTTCCAGGCCGGGCTCGGGTTCAGCCCGCTGGCCTGCGGCGTGGCGACGATCGCGATCCCGCTGGCCGCGATCGCCGGGTCGATCACCTCCTCGGTGACGCTCGCCCGGCTCGGGCGCACGACGATCCACATCGGCAGCGCGCTGATGGCGCTCGGGCTCGTCGTCGTCGGCTTCGTGCTGCGCGCCGAGGGCGCCGCACTGTCCGCCTGGGACGTCGCCGGGCCGCTCGCGCTGACCGGCTTCGGCATGGGGATGATCTTCGTCCCGATGTTCGACGTGATCCTCGCGGGCGTCCTGCCGATGCAGCTCGGGTCCGCCGCCGGCCTGCTCGAGGCGATCCAGCAGCTCGGCATGTCGCTCGGCATCGCGGTGATCGGCACCGTCCTGTTCGACGTGGTCGGCGGGAGCCGGGACCCGGAGGCGTTCGTCCGCGGTGCCGACCACGGGCTGCTCGTGGCGATCGGCTTCCTCGTCGCCGCCTTCGCCGTCACCTGGTGGCTGCCGCGCCACCCCCGCACCGAGCCCGCCCCCTAGCACCGGCGTCGTTGTTGGCCCCCAGGGGTGCGGCGTCGTTTTTGCACCCCCAGGGC
>JAOPZU010000067.1 GCA_025963955.1 Solirubrobacterales bacterium | reverse complement strand
CACGTGACGGCGGAGCGCCTGGATCTCCGGCGGGGAGAAGAGGTCGTGGAACAGCTGCTCGTCGGCGCGCGCGGTGGGGAGGGCGGCGGTCTGCTCGATCGTGGTCATGCCGCTGAAGGTGCCGCATGACCACGACCTGCGTCGGTGCTGTTCGGCTTCTCCGGAAAGCTAGGAGACCGGGACCTGGTCGGGCGCGTGCTTGAAGCCCTCGGTCAGGGCGTCCTCGCCGATCTCCACGTTCGGGGTGCCGTAGGCGAAGAAGGTCGGCGGCAGCTCCAGCCCGTACATCGAGCCGCCGACGGCCAGGTTCTCGGGCGTCCACACGCGGGTCTTCCAGTCGGGCTCGAAGATCATGTAGCCGTTGGCGCCGAAGAGCTCGACACGGTTGCCGCCGGGCTCGTAGACGTACATGAACGGGGACTGGGTGATGCCGTGCTTCGACGGGCCGGCCTCGATGGTGATGTTGTAGTCGCGCAGGGTCTCGGCGCAGTCGTTCAGGTGCGTGTCGTTCCCGTACCAGAAGGCGACGTGGTGCAGGCGGCCGGCGGTGCCGGTCATGTCCTGCATGATCGCGATCTCGTGCGGCAGCGGCGAGACGGAGAGCCAGTGTCCGAGGTCGCCGTCGGGCATCGTGATCTTCTCGCGCACGAGGAAGGACAGGTGCTCCTGGTAGAAGGCCGAGGTGGCCGGCAGGTCGGCGGCCATGAGGTTGACGTGGTCCAGGCGCTTGACGGGGTTGCCGTGCAGCGGACGCTTCTGGGGGAGGTTCGGGGAGACGCTGGCCTCCTCGGGGGTGGCCTGGTAGCGCTCGACGTCCCAGAACACCTCGTTCCTGTGGCCGTCGGGCGTGGTGAAGGTGTACGCGCGGCCGTGTCCATGTCCGGGTTCGATCCAGCCCGTGCCGCGGCCGGTCGTCTCGATGGAGGCGGCGACGGCCTCCAGCGCCGCCGGCGAATCGGCGCGAAAGCCGATGTGGCCGAGGCCGGCGTCGGGCGCCTCGGTGATGATCAGCGAGTGGTGGTAGGTGTCCTGCCACGCGCGCAGGAAGGCGGACTGTCCGTCCCGGGCGGTGACCGACATCCCCAGCAGGTCGACGAAGAAGTCCTCGGTCTCCTGCGGCTTGGCGCTCAGGATCTCGACGTGCGCGAGCTGGGCGATGGTGTGCTGCGGCATGAAGGGCTCTCCTTCTCGAACGGCGTTTGACGTGAGCGCATCGTGCAGCGTGGGTGCCGGTCGATGGGTGCGGTTCGGACATCCCGAACGATGCCATGCGGCACGTGGTGTGCGGCGTACGTTGCTCGCATGCCCCCGACGACCCTCCGCGCATGAGCTGGCCCGATCTGGAGCAGCCGCGATCCGGCCCGCTGGCCGGGGTCCGGATCCTCGACCTGAGCCGGATCCTCGCCGGCCCTTTCGCCACCCAGGTGATGGCCGATCTGGGGGCCGACGTGATCAAGGTCGAGCGGACCGGTTCCGGGGACGAGACCCGGCGCTGGGGTCCGCCGTTCGCACCCTCGGGGGACGCCGCCTACTTCTACGCGTGCAACCGCGGGCGCCGCTCGATCGAGCTTGACCTGCGTGAGGCGGCCGATCGCGAGGTGGTCCTGGCCCTTGTCGAGGAGGCGGATGTCCTGATGGAGAACTTCCTGCCCGGGGCGATGGAGCGGATGGGCCTCTCCGACGACGTGCTGCTGGAGCGCAATCCGCGGATCGTGCACGGGGTGATCAGCGGGTACGGCCACAGCTCCTCTCGGGCGGCCTGGCCCGCGCTCGACTTCCTCATCCAGGCCCACGCCGGGGTGCTGGCCGTGACTGGGCCCGATCCCGATCACGGGGTCAAGGCAGGTGTGCCGATCGCGGATCTGTCGGCCGGCCTGTTCGCGACGATCGGCATCCTCGCGGAGCTGCGACGGGTGGAGCAGACCGGGGTCGGCGGCCGCGTGGAGGTGGCGCTGGCCGAGGCGTGCGCGTCGCTGTTCACCAACCAGGGGATGAACTACCTCATCGGCGGCATCGAGCCGCGCGCCATGGGCAACACGCACCCGAACGTGGCGCCCTACCAGGTGGTCCGCGCGGGCGACAAGGATCTGGCGATCGCCGCGTCCTCCGAGGTGCAGTTCCAGCGCCTGTGCGCGGTCGTGGGCCGACCGGAGTGGATCACCGACGAGCGCTTCGCGGGCAACGCCGCGCGGGTGGCCAACCGCGGCGAGCTCGAGCAGATGCTCGAGGCCGTCCTTTCGACGCGCTCGGCCGCCGACTGGGCGGTGGCGTTCAACGAGGCCGGGGTCGCGGCCGCCGTCATCAACTCGGTCGGCGAGATGTTCAGCGATCCGGACACCGAGGCCGGTCTCCTGGCGGTCCTCGAGGAGCCGGACGGCCCGGTGCGGCAGATCCGCACGCCGATTCGCCTGGGCGGCGTGCCGCTGCCGCTGAGCGGACCCACGCCGCGCCTGGGCCAGCACACCGACGAGATCCGCGAAGCGGCAACCGCCGCCAACACGACAGGAGCATGACCATGTCCGCCACCGCTCAAGAGCTCGTCACCGGCCCGTTCGTCCGGGACGGGGTGCTGCTGAACTACATCGGGGGATCCTGGACGGCCGGAAGCGGCGGGGACCCGAGCGACAACCTGGACCCCGCCACCGGGCAGCCGCTGATCCGGGTCTCGCAGTCCTCGCCCGAGGACGCGACCGCGGCGCTCGCGGCCGCAGCCGCAGCGCAGCCCGCCTGGGCCGCGACGTCGGTCTACCAGCGGGCGGAGATCTTCCGGCGCGCCGCCGGCATCCTGCGGGAGCGCGCGCAGGAGCTCGCCATGACGCTGACGCTCGAGGAGGGGAAGCCCCTTCCCGAGGCGGTGGGCGAAGTGGTGCGCACGGCCGAGACGCTCGAGGTGTACGCCGGACTCATCTTCGGGCCGCTGGGCGAGCTGCTTCCGGGTCACAAGCCGGCATCGCAGTGGACGTTCACGACCACGGTGCCGCTCGGCGTGGTGGTGGCGATTTCCCCGTGGAACTTCCCGATGCTGCTGCCGGGCTCCAAGGTCGCGGCGGCGCTCATCACCGGCAACGCCGTGGTCCTGAAGCCGGCGGACCCCGCGCCGATGACGATGGCCGCCTTCGTCGCGATCCTCGAGGAGGCCGGCGTGCATCCGGGGGCGGTCAACCTCGTGCTCGGCCGCGGCTCGGTCCTGGGGCCCGCGCTGATGCAGGCTCCGGCCAACGCGGTGACGTTCACCGGCAGCAACGCCGTCGGCAAGCGCATCGCTGCGCAGGCGGTCGAAGCCGGGATGAAGTACCAGATGGAGCTCGGCGGGAACAACCCTGTGCTCGTCCTCGAGGACGCCGACCTGGACCTCGTGATCCAGGAGCTGACGCTCGGGGCGATCGGCTCCACCGGACAGAAGTGCACCGCCACGCGCCGCGTCTTCGTGGTCGACGCGATCTTCGACGAGGTCAGCCGCCGCCTCCAGGACGCCTTCGCCAGCAAGCGTTTGGGGCCGGGGGTGGACCCGGAGACCCACGTCGGCCCGCTGGTGACCGAGCAGGCGCGCGATGAGTTCGAGGAGAGCGTGGCCGACGCCGTCGCGCATGGCGCCGAGGTCAGGCGCTTCGGCGAGGTCCCGGCCGGCGGCTTCTACGGCGCCCCGACCATCCTGCTCGAGCCCGACCCGACGGCCGACTACGTGCGCCGCGAGACGTTCGGGCCGATGGTGTCCCTGATCCGGGTGAGCGACTACACCGAGGGCATCCAGCGGTGCAACGACACCGAGTACGGCCTCTCGGCGTCGATCTTCAGCCGCAACACGGCGAGCGCCATCGCCTTCGCCGCCGACATCCAGGCGGGCATGGTGCACATCAACTCCCAGACCACCGGCGCCGAGCCGAACATGCCCTTCGGCGGCATGAAGGCCTCCTCGTCATGGTCGCGGGAGATGGGCCAGCACGGGCTGGACTGGTACACGCAGCTCAAGGCCGTCTACGTGGAGGGCTGAGCGGTGCCCGTCGCCACCCCGGTCGGCGCGCCCGCCGCGTTGTCCGCCCTGACCGGCATCGGGACCACCCACGTGGTCACCGTCCCGGACACGCACCAGAAAAGCGTGATGCTCGCGCTGGACGACTCCGCGATCCCCGTCGTGCGCGCCGCCACCGAAGACGACGTGCTGGCGATCTGCGCCGGCCTCTGGATGGCGGGGCAGAAGCCCGTCGCGCTCATTCAGCAGCTCGGGCTCTTCGCCTCGGTGAACGCGCTGCGCGCGTTCACCCACGATCAGTCCGTGCCGCTGGCGATCCTCGCCGGCATGTACGGGCGGGACGTCGACGTCGCCGTGGCGGACGACCCGGGCAGCGCCGTCCACCTCTGCCTGCCGCTGCTGGAGACGCTCGGCGTCCGCAGCGTCCTCGTCGAGGGTCCGGACGAGGCGCACCTGATCCAGCCTGCCCTCGAGGCCGCCTTCGAAGAGACCTGCACGAGCGTCGTCCTGCTGGGAGCCCCGACCGCATGAGCACCGTGACGAACCACAGCGCCACGATGAGCGTCGAGGACGCCTGCCGGACACTCGAGCAGGCACGCGCGGGCACCGACGCGCTCGCCGTGCTCACGATGAGTGCGATCGCGTTCTGGCCTCAGCCGCGAGCGGAGGACTACCGGCTGATGGGCCTCATGGGCTCGGCCGGCGCGATCGGGCTGGGGCTGGCCCTCGGCGTAGACGGCGCCCGCGACGTGTGGGTGCTGGACGGGGACGGGTCGCTGCTGATGCAGCTCGGGGTGTTGGCCGCGGTCGCGGACGCCGCCCCGCGCAACTACCTCCACCTCGTCTTCGACAACGGCATCTACGCCATCTCCGGGGCACAGCCGACGCCGGGACCCGTCGACTGGCCGTCGATGTTCCGCGCCGCCGGCTACGCCGAGGGCCTCAGCTGCGCCACTCCGGAGGAGCTGCGGACCGCGGTGGAACGCGCGAGCGAGGTCGACGGACCGGTGGGCATCGCGGTGCGCTGTGTCGGTGAGCGTCCGGAGTACCCTGCCG
>JAOPZU010000587.1 GCA_025963955.1 Solirubrobacterales bacterium | reverse complement strand
TGGGCAGCGGCGGAACGCGCGCCGCAGGGTCCGGGTGTTGCCGGCTTCGTCCTGGACGTCGACGGTGAGCAGGTGGCGCCCGGGGAGCTGCTTGGCAACCGGAACCCGGACCGCGAACGCGGTGTCGGTGGAGCCCGTCGTGGGCAGGGTGTCAAGGGTCGTCTGGTCCTCGCGCAGCTCGGTGCGTGCGACACCGCCGGTGTCATGGGCGCTGATGCGGGCGGTGAAGGGGCGCCGGGCGCACGTGCGGGCAGGTACCCCGCTCAGGTCAGCCTCGGGACGGACGGTGTCTCCGGACGGTGAGTTGCGGTTGGTGCCGATCTCGCAGTTGACGATCGTGTCACCGGGGTCGCCGGTGCAGTTGTCGATGCCGGGGCCGCCGTCCACCAGGTCGCGGCCGTCGCCGTCGTTGGCGTTGAGCGTGTCGTTGCCCGCGCCGCCGAGGAACGTATCGCGGTCGCGTGGCGAGGGGTCCTGGATGAGGTCGTTGCCCTCGTCGCCGAGCATGGTGTCGTCGTCGAAGATGCCGTCCATCGAGTCGTTGCCGGGACCGCCGGAGATCCGGTCGTTGCCCGGGCCGCCGGTCATGGCGGCCCGGAGGTTGACGAAGAACGTGAAGGCGCAGGGCCGGTTGTCGTCCCCGGGGCCGCCGAGCATCAGGTCACCGCCACCGCCGCCGTCGATGCAGTCACGGCCTGGCCCGCCGTTCGCCACGTCGGCGGTGCCGCTGGTGAAGTCCGCGTCGAGCTCGATGTCATCGTTGCCGCCCTTCGCGAAGATCTCGTCGGCGTTGTTGCCGGCGACGATGAGGTCGCTCTGCTCGGTGCCCTCGCACGAGCCTCCGGCCGGTGGACAGGTCCGCGGGTGGTTGATGGCGTCCTGCCCGTGTGCGAGGGAAGCCGTCGACGCGAGACACAGCCCCGCCAGCACCATCATTCGCCTGACCTGCATGGAACGTCCTCCTCGTCGCTTGATCACGCCGAGGTACCCGGCGCTGCGACGGACACGCCGACAGCCGATCGTCGCCGGACAGAAGGGTCAACGCGCTGGATCGCAGACGCGAAGCGGCCGCGCCCGGGTAAAGGACCCGTGTGTCCTCGCTGCCCACCGCCGTGCTGGTCCTGATCTTCCTCGGGTCTGCCGCCGCCATATGGGCGGCCGGCGTGCGCCTGGCCAGCACCACCGACGCCCTGGACCAACGGCTCGGGATCGGGTCGGCCTTCGGAGGACTCATCGTCCTCGCCGTCGCCACGAACCTGCCCGAGATCGTCATCACCATCGGGGCCGCCCTGCAGCATCAGCTCGGGCTGGCGGTCGGCAACCTCGTCGGCGGCATCGCGATCCAGACCGTCGTGCTCGCGGTCCTCGACGCACGCTCAGGGAAGCCGCGTCCGCTGACGTACCTCGCCGCGTCGCTCCTGCTCGTCATCGAAGCGACGACGGTGATCCTCGTGCTCGCTCTTGTCTTCATGGGCACCCGTCTCCCCGAGTCCACGAGCGCCCTGGGAATCAGCCCGGCCTCGGTAGCGATCGTGCTGCTGTGGATCAGCGGCCTGCTTCTCGTCCGCCGTGCCCAGCAAGGCATCCCGTGGCAGGTCCACCTGCCGGAAGCGGAGCCGGGACGTTCCCCCTCCGGGCGACGCGGCGGACCCGAACAACACCGCCACACGCCGAAGTCGACTGGCTGGATCGCGGCGGTGTTCGCCGCCATGGCGCTGATCACGTTGGCCGCGGGCGTGCTCGTCGAACGTTCCGGCGAGCAGCTGGCCGGCACGATCGGCCTGCAGGGCGCGGTCTTCGGCGCGACCTTCCTCGCCGCCGCCACCGCCCTCCCGGAGTTGAGCACCGGCCTGGCCTCGGTGCGCATCGGCGACAACCAACTCGCCGTCTCGGACATCTTCGGCGGCAACGCGTTCCTCCCGGTCCTCTTCCTGATCGCCGACGTGCTCGCAGGCACACCCGCCCTACCAGCCGCCGCCCGCACCGACCAATGGATGGCCGGGCTGGGCATCGTCCTGACGGCCACCTACATCATCGGCTTCATCCTGCGCCCGGCCCGCAAGATCCTCGGAATGGGCCCCGACTCACTCGCCGTCATCACGCTCTACGTCCTCGGCATCGCCGGACTGCTCCTCATCTGAGCGGCAAACCTGGACGGCGGTGCCCGGGCTGCGGTGCTGTCGGCCCACACCGCAAGTGCCACAGGGCGCAGACGTGATCAACCGGGCTTGGCGACCATGAGCCACAGCACGCCGAGCAACGCGGCGCTCGCCGCGACGTTCGCGAGCATCGCCACGCGGTCATCCAACAAGCCACGCAGCTCAGGAGTGACGCTCCCGCCCGTGGCTTGCAACTGCTCAGCCAGCCCACGCGCGCGCCGAGGCGTGCGGCCCCCGGCTGCGCCGAAGATCGCTGCGAACACCACGAGCCCGATTGCGTCACGCAGCCACCGAACGTCGAGGCTCAGGTGCTCGAGGTGGATGAGCCACCAGCCCGCGATCAGAAGCAGGAGGACTCCGGGAACGGCCAAGAGCACGCCAGTGCGGGCGGCTCGCAGAAGGACGACAACATCGGTGACACGATCGGCGCGCCGCGCGAGCCGGTGCATGACGCCGGCGATCGCGATACCAGCGACCATCGTCAAGACACCGAGCAGGTGGAGAAACAGCGCGAGCTCACGCGTGCTCATCGCGGTCCTTCACCGAACGCGCCCCAGACCTCGCCGATGCTCTGGCCGCGTTCGGTCAGCCAGTGCGAGTGCAGGCGGCAGAGGGTCTGGAGGCGCTCCTCACCCGGAGGAGTGAGCGTGACGCGGACGGGGCCTGGTTGCTCCCCATAGCCAGAGTCATCGATCGCCGGCGACGTCGTGGAGCGTGGACGCTCGGTGGCAGGCATCGCAAGATGCTCCCACCTGCACGCGCGGTCATGCCAGGAGGGGCCGTTCTCAGCGACCGTTTGCTTAAGAGGTCGTGATCATGTCGGGCGTGTGACTCGCGGGGCTCAGCGCATGAGCCAGGTCGTTGTGGAGGCCCAGTGGCCCTGCGGACCGCGGGCGCGCATGGTCGCTTTGAAGCCGTGGGTGGTGCGCAGGCGCCGGCGTCCGGCCGCAGTGGGGCGCAGGCGGATGTGTGTCTGCTGATCAGCTTCAGCGTGGCGCTGGCCGCGAGCGATGAGGTGTCCGCCGGCACGGACTTCCACGTGGCAGGTCCCGCCGGCGGGTAAGCGGCAGGCGACGATGACGTCCGAGCGCAGCAGTCGCCGGGCGGAAAGGGATGCGGGGAGGTTGATCGTGGTGGTGGCGGCGCGATCGGATGAGGCGGTGCGCGGCGCCGCCGCCCCCAGGGTGGCGGTCGCTGCGGTCATGTCGATCAGGCCACTGCCGAAGCGCAGGTCCACCCCCGGAGCGCCGAGATCGACCGTCGTCTGCTTGATCCGGTCGACCACCGCCTGGCCGTGCAGGCCCTGGGCCACGAGCATGGCTGCGAGCGCGGAGACCTGAGGAGTGGCCTGCGAGGTGCCCAGCATGGAGGCGTATCCGCCGCCGGGAGCGGTGGAGATGATCGGGTTGGCCTCGTCTCCGCCCGGAGCCACCACGTCCACCCGCAACGCGTAGTTGGAGTAGTTGGTCAGGTTCAGCGCGCGGTCGACGGCGCCGACGCAGAGCAGACCAGTCACGATCAGCGGCTGCGCGCACACCGGGAGCGAGGCGTTGCCGGCGGCGGCGACCACGACGATTCCGGCGCTGATCGCGCGACGCATCGCGGGCACGACCGGGTCGGTCGCGTTGATGGTCGTGGCCAGGCTCGGGTCGGTGCCCAAGGACAGGTTGATCACGCCCACGCCTGCGGCGACCGCTGCGTCGATGCCCTGGGCCACCTGGTGGGTGTCGCCCGTCTGCTGTGCATTGAGAACGCGGACCGACAGGACCTTGACGCCCGACGCCGCGCCCGCGACGCCCACGCCGTTGTCGGCGCGTGCGGCGATGATGCCGGCGACGTTCGTGCCGTGTCCGTTCGGATCCTCGGCCGCGCTGCCGCCGGTGAAGCTCGGCCCGGCGGTCACGGCGCCGGCGAAGTCGGCATGGTGGATGTCCACGCCGGTGTCCAGGACGGCGACCTTGACACCCGCCAGCCCCGGGATCAGGCCAGGGGCCGGAGCCTTGATCGTGTTCAGGTACCACTGCTGGCTGCGGAGCGGGTCAGGTAGGGCAGCCGACGCGGTCGCGACCGGTCCTCCCGCCAGGACCAGCAGGCCAAGCGTCATTGCGCCGATGCTGCGCATCAGTGTTCTCGTCTCTCCGGTGGGGGCCGGCGTTCGTCTTGATAGGTCGTGCACCGCCCCACAGCAGTGGACCTGAACACGCGGTGTGCTCAGCGAGATGCGTCGTTGCGTCGTGTTGTTTGCCGTTCCGGTGTCGAGAGGGACGGTGGAGCGTCGCCATCGGGAACCGGTTGCCCGGCGAGTATCGGCTCGGTCGTGCGGCCGAACATGCTCGCGACAGCTTCGGTGGCGAGACAGGAGAATTGCGCGGGCACGCCGGCAGCTTTTGGTCGCCTCGGGTAGGAAGCGACCTCAGCGAGCGGTGTCCACCGCTTCTTCCGCGCGACCGGGGCAACGTCGGCAGCCCCGGCCCGACCGGTGCCAGTCGACCGCAGCTCACCAGGCCGACGTCCGGGACACCGCCGGTGACCCCGACCCGATCTTCATCGTCCAGATGTCTGACCACCGCCGTGGCCAGCAGCATGAACCCGACCCACGGAACTCAGCCCCGCAGGTTCTGGCAGGTCGATCTGGCGCGTGCCCGAGCTTCGTGACCACTCGGCTACGCGCGCAAGGTCGTCGGATTCCTACCGGGCACGGCCAGAAGCTCCCAGGGGCCTTGGAGATCCTCCTGCGGGCCCGCCAAAAGTTGCCGCGGCTTCGTCTCCCCTGGGGACCGAGCAGATACTGGCCGACCACGAGCTGCCGCTGTCAACGCCCCACGCCACCAGTCGCATTTCTCGACCCGGCGCTCGGGGATCTGCGCGCAGGCCGCCATCAGAACACCTGTGCGGCGCCGGGCGCCGCACCAAGGAGAGCTATGTCTTATCGACACGAACCAGGACAGGCAACCGGCGCTTTTCGGCGGCTTGCCGGAGCCGTGGCGGCCGCGGCTCTTTTCGCCGGGCTGCCGGAGACCGCGCATGCGGCGCAGCCTCCGGTCGGCTTGGGGACCAGCGCGCCGTTTGCGACGCTCGCCGGCTCCACGGTGACGAACACCGGCCCCTCGGTGGTCAACGGAGACCTCGGGCTGAGCCCGGGAACGGCAGTGACCGGCTTCGGCGGACCCGGGGATGGCACGATCAACGGGGCCATCCACATCGCTGACTCCGTAGCGGTCACGGCAAAAGCCGATCTGGACAACGCCTACAAGGACGCCGCCGGCCGCACCCCCGCCGCGGCACTAGCCGCCGACCTCGGCAGCTCGGGAAGCTTGGGCCCCGGCGTCTACAAGGCCACATCCGCTTTGCAACTGACCGGGCCGGTCACGCTGGACGCTGGCGGTGACGCGAGCGCGATCTTCATCTTCCAGGTGGGCACGGCGCTCACCACGGGGTCGGCCAGCAGCGTGAACCTCATCAACGGCGCCCAGCCATGCAACGTGTTCTGGCAGGTCGGCTCCAGCGCAACCCTCGGCTCAGGCTCCACGTTCGTCGGGACGATCCTCGCCGACCAATCGATCTCGGTCAACAACGGGGTCACCATCCAGGGCCGCACCCTGGCCCGGACCGCAGCAGTCACCCTCATCAACGACACGATCACCCGATCTGACTGCGCCACCCCAACCTCGTCCCCCTCCCCCTCCCCGTCCCCGTCCTCGTCCCCGACGCCGTCCCCGTCCCCGTCCCCGTCCCCGACCTCGTCCCCGACGCCGACGCCGACGCCGACCCCGGATCCGTCGTCAGCCCCGACCCCCTCTCCGCCACCCGCTCCCGCTCCCGCTCCCGCACCGAGCCCGACCCCGACCTCCCCTGCACCTGCACCTGCACCTGCACCTGCACCTGAGCCGTCGCCGTTGAACGCGTCGCTTTCACCCACATCAGCCACATTCCCGGCGCCCGCGCCCTCGCCGACTCCGGCCAACACTGCGACGGCGCCCGCAACGACATCCGGGAACTTCTTCACCCCGCCGCAGCCGCCGACAGCAGCGTCCAGCGGGGGGTCGGCCTACCTGACCGTCAGCGACACCCAAGCGCTGGTCATCGGCCACAACATCGCGAGCGTCGTCTTTCGCTTGGACGGCCGGGTCATCCGTCCGAGTAAGCACTCCCCGCTTCGCGTCCCGATGATCATGCGACCCGGCCCTCACACCGTCACTGCCCGCATCACCTTCACCACCGGACGGCCATCACTGACCCGTACCCGGCGGTGGACCGCCGGCAAGAAGACCCATCCGACCGCGCGGCCCGCCCTGTCGCGGCCGCCGAAGACCAACGGCGGGTTCACCGGATGAGGTGGCGCGCAGCGCTCCCACTAGCCGGGGCGCTGCTCGCCGTTGCTCAACCCACCCTCGCAACCGCTCGTCGCCCCGTCCCAAGCGGCCAGCTCCTCGTTCGCGTCCTGGCAGCAAAGGCCGTGCACTCCGCTCCGCAGAACACCAGTGCAGTGACCACGATTCTTCAGCCTCGCCGGCCGCTGACAGGCACCCGCACGGTCCTGCCGGTCTTCGCACGCACGAGAGACAGCCGCGGCCGACGATGGCTTCACGTCCGCCTTCCGGGCCGAACCTTCACCGACCCGGCCCCGCCCGCGACCGGGTGGATCCAACCGAGCGACACCTTCATGAGTTCCACGCCGTGGCAGCTGAGCGTGGATCTCAGCGCGCGACGATTGCGCGTCTACAGAGGCGGCCGGCAGCAGCGGACGTTCCGCGCCATCGTCGGCAAACCCTCCACCCCCACCCCGAGTGGCGCCTTCTTCATCGAAGAGAACGTCCGCCTACCCTCCGGCCGAGTCGGCGCGCCGTTCGCCCTGGCCCTGAACGCCCGGTCCAGCACCTTGCAGGAGTTCGACGGAGGGCCCGGGCAGATCGCGATTCACGGCCTGGGCAACGTCGGAGGCCAGATCGGTACCGCCGAGTCGCACGGCTGCATCCGTCTCACCACCCCCGAGATCACCTGGCTCGCAAACCGCATAGCTCCCGGCACCCCAGTAGAAGTCACACCTTGAGTGAGTGGGTGCGGGCGCGAGCCGTCGCGGGTGTAGCGAGGACACGGTCGGCGCCGGTTCCACCAGACCGCGAGGTATCCTCGCGCCGCAGATGAGCTTTCGCCGTCGTTCCTCTCTGCTGGCCGCGACCACGCTGATCGCAGCGACTGCCGCGGGGCCGGTGCTGCCGGCGTCCGGGGCAGCGACGAAGCCCGTCACCAAGAGCTCGCTGAAGCCCGTCCGGTACGCCAAGAACCTCAAGCGGGAGCCGATCGTCCTCAGGCAGGCCGGCAGGGCACCGGTCGCGCTGATCAAGAAGGACCTGGTGGTCGGCAAAGGCAGGAAGGCCACGAACGGGCAGAACCTCGAGGTGCAGTACACGGGCTACGCGCTCTCCACCGGCAAGAAGTTCGACGCCTCCTGGGACCGGCAGGCCGAGCCGTTCGCGTTCCCGCTCGGCACGGGCGCCGTCATCACCGGCTGGGAGAAGGGGATCCCGGGCATGCGAGTCGGCGGTCGGCGCGAGCTCGTCATCCCGCCCCGCTTGGCCTACGGGTCCACCGGGTCGGGCTCGATCGCTCCCGGCGAGACCTTGATCTTCGTCGTGGACCTGCTCAAAGCCGAGCGGTAGAGAAGGGTTCCGATCGCGTCGCCCCCGCGGGTGCGGGGAGTCCCGGGAGCCGTCCGGCGCGCCGCGGCAGGGCGAGCAACGCCCCCGCTGCCACGACGGTGCCGGTGAGCGACACCAAGAGCAGGGCGTGGCCCGTTGCGGTTGCCGAGGCGGCGAGCCCGTCGCCTTCGAGCCCGTCGGTGTAGAGCGCGCCTGCTGCCGCAAGGGCCACCGCACCGCCGACTTGACGCAGGAGGAGCAGCGTCCCCATCGCGGCGCCGATCTGGGCGGGCGCCACGAGCCGCTGCAGGGCGATCTGGATCCCGGACAGCGCCGGTCCAATGCCTGCGCCGATCAGGCCCATGAACACGAGCGACTGCCAGTCCGGCGTGCCGACGCCGAACGACGCGAACCCCGCCGCGCCTGTCGCCGCGAGCGCGCATCCGACGAGCAGCGTGCCACGAAACGCGTTGCGGCGGCTGATGCTCATCGCTCCGACGTTGACCGTCACGAGCAGTCCCAGCAACAGGGGGTAGATCAGGAGCCCCGAGTGCGTGGCGCTCACGCCACGCGCGATCTGGAAGTAGCGCGGCAGCAACAGCACGCCGGCGAACAGGCCAAACGTGACGGTCGTGCCCGCGAGAAGCAGCAGAGCCAGGCGCCGGTCGGCGAACAGCCTGAGCGGCACGAGCGGGTTTGCCGCTCGCCGCTCGACCGCGAGGAACACGGGCACCAGCAGCAGGGCGAGACCGACCAGGCCGCCCGTGCGCCCCTCTCCCCACGACGGCAGACGGCCGCCCGCAGCCGCACGCGAATGCTCGGTGAGGCCAACGAGGAGGAGTCCCACGGCCGCGGTGAGCACGACGATGCCTGCGAAGTCCAAGCGGGTGCCGCGGGCCTCGCTGCGGCCGACCGTCGCTGGGAGCGCCCCAGCCACGACGGCAAACGCCAGGACCCCGATCGGCAGGTTGACCAGGAAGACCGAGCGCCAGCCGGGGCCGTCGGTGAGTGCGCCGCCGATGAGTGGACCAGCGATGAAGCTCACCCCCATCACGCCCGCGAGCACACCTTGGAGCGCCGCGCTGCGGCGCCCGCGGTACAGGTCGGCCACGAGAATGAACGACAGTCCCTCAAGCGCGCCGGCCCCGAGTCCCTGGAGGGCGCGCCAGGCGATCAACTGCCCCATCGAGGCTGCTGACGCCGCGCCTGCCGAGCCCGTGAGGAAGAGGCCCATGCCGATCAGGAGCAGCGCGCGTCGCCCGTGGCGGTCTGAGAGCCGG
The DNA here is from genome assembly GCA_025963955.1 of Solirubrobacterales bacterium. Classification (GTDB taxonomy): domain Bacteria; phylum Actinomycetota; class Thermoleophilia; order Solirubrobacterales; family Solirubrobacteraceae; genus Paraconexibacter. The sequence continues at coordinate 2,703 of JAOPZU010000587.1, read as the reverse complement.
GCGTAGACGGGCAGCGAGACGGTGGCCGTGATGAGGTAGGCGGTGATGACCCAGACGTAGAGGTCAGCACCGTGGAGTTCGCGCACGATGGTGGGCAACGCGGTGCCGACGACCGTCTGATCCAGCATCGCCAAGAGCAGTCCTGACACGACGGCCGCCAAGAGCAGCCGCTGTCGGCGGGGTGTGAGTGTGGCGATGGGCTCCATATGTATAAATGTACATGTCGAGTTCGACATGTCAACTGAGGCTTATGCTGCGGGCATGGCACTTCGCTACGCCCTGCTCGGCCTCTTGGTCCTCGAGCCGGGGACCGGCTACGAGATCACCCAGCGCTTCGACCGTTCGCTGAGCATCGCGTGGCATGCGGGCCACTCGCAGATCTACCCCGAGCTGTCACGTCTTCAGGACGCGGGGCTCGTCGAAGTGCTCAGCGAGGGTCCCCGCAACAGCCGCACGTGGGGCGCGACGCCCGCAGGCCGCGAGGCGCTGCGCCGTTGGCTCACCGAGACGGAGCCCAACCGCAAGGTCCGTGACGAGGCCGCGCTGCGCCTGTTCCTCGCGGCTGTCCTGGACCCGGCCGAACGCCGTGCCGTCCTCGAACGCGACCTGGCGTACGTCGAGGCTCAGCGCCATGAGCTGCTCGCCCTCATGGAACAGCTCGACGACCAGCCCGGCCACTCGCATTTCCGGCCGCTGGTCGATCTCGGCTTGCGCGTCAACCCGGTCATCGGCGAGTGGCTGCGCCACGAGATCGGGAGCACCCGCAGACGGCAGGTTCCTCGCCCGCCGTCGGTCTCATAGCCGCTCAGCTGAAGCTCACGCCGGCGAGGATCTCGACCGCGATAACCGCGGCCACGACCGCGTCGACGACCATGCAGAACGGCGGCCACCAGCGGGTGCCCGCCACGAAGCCGGTGCGGTGCTGCCACAGGTCTTTGAGCCCGTGGCCGGCGAGGCCCACGACCAGCAGCCATGGGGTTGCGGTCACCGCCGCTGCGGCCAGGACGACGAAGCCGAACGTCACCGCGCTCTCGACGGCGATCACCTTCGGTCGTCCGTCAGCCACGGCGAATCCGATGTAGATGCTGGCGATGACGATCAGACCGAGGGCGTACACCGTCGTGTTGTCGAGCCACCAGAAGGCCAACGGCGTACCCGCCTGAACGAGACCGACGACCACGCCCCAGAGAACTGCAGCGCGGCGCTGCGAGCGTGTCATCTGCGCCTCCCGCAGCGACGTTGTCTGGGCGGTCATCCCTGCCCCATCGTCGATGGGCGGTGGGTGTATCCGGTTCACGCGAGATTCGCTTTCTTGGGGTGAGGACGTTGGTGGGTCGGTGCTGACCCGGTTGCCTGGTGTCGGGGCCGGATGATGGCGTCGACGGTGAGAGTGGATGCGTCAGCGAAAACGACGCGATGGGACTCATGTGACACTTCGTTATTGCAAGGGAGGAACAGAATGCGGGCATGTCAACGTCTTCACCTGGTCCCTGCGCACATCAGGGCGGCTCGCGCGCCGGGGCTCCACTGACCCGGCCGCGCCGCTTGCGGGTCGCGGCGGTCGCAAGCTTGACCGTTCTGAGCTGCTCCGCGTCCCCGGCCCTCGCGGCCGCGAAGAAGGTGGGGTCGGCGCGTCGGGCCGACGACGCCGCGAAGGTCGGCGGGCTCAAGGCCTCCCGTACGCCCAAGCCGGGCCGGCTGCTCGCCCTCGACAAGAACGCGCAGTTCCCGGCCTCTGTGTTCCCGAAGCTCGTGCTCGCGCCCGGCCAGGCAGGGATGTTGGGGCAGCAGGGAGCGCAGGGCCAGACGGGTCCGCAGGGCCAAACGGGTCCGCAGGGCCCGCAGGGGGCGAAGGGCGACACGGGCACAGCGGACACCTCAGGCTTCTACCCCAAGACGGAGAGCGACGGACGGTTCCTGCAGATCTCCCCCGCCACCCGCCAGGACCCGGCGGCAACGCCGCTCGGCGCGGCGGCGCTGTGGCTGCGCCCGAGCCTCGACGGCGCCACACCGAAGAGCGCCGAGTTCAAGGTCCTCAACGACGGTGGCCTCCTGGCCACCGGCACTCCGACAACCGGGCAGATTCCAGCGACCGGCTGCGGCTCGCGTCTGATGTGGTTCCCCTCCAAATCGGCCTTCCGCAGCGGCACGGCCGGGGACTGCCCGACCGCCTCCACCGTGTGGGACACCGCGAACGTCGGCAACTACTCCTGGGCCGGCGGCCAGGCGACGACGGCGAGCAAGGACGGCGCCTTCGCCTTCGGCGACCACACCGTCGCCAGCGGCACCCTCGCGGTCGCCCTGGGCTCCACCAGCGTGGCCAGCGGCACGATCTCCTTCGCCGACGGCACCAGCACGGCGGAGGGCTTCGGTTCGCACGCCATGGGCTTCGACGACCGCGCTGCTGGGCAGGGCGCGACGGCCATCGGGTACCGCAACGGGGCGATGGGCGACTACTCCGTGGCGCTGGGCTATCGCGCCGTGACCGGCTCAGGATGCCCGACGAACACCACCTGCGACCTCAGCACCCTCGCGCAGAACAACGGCTTCGACGGGTCGTTCGTCTTCAGCGACGCGGGGAGCACCAACCAGTTCGCCGCGACCGCGGCTAATCAGTTCTCCGCGCGCGCCTCCGGCGGCTTCCGCTTTCTCACCAACACGGCCCTCACGACCGGGTGCTCGCTGCCGGCAGGTAGCGGCGTC
>JAOPZU010000578.1 GCA_025963955.1 Solirubrobacterales bacterium | reverse complement strand
GACCCGCCGCCGGACCTGGCGGCGCGGGCCCTCGAGGCGATCGCGTCGCACCGCCGGGCGGCGGTGGACGCGACGGTCGCCGCGCGGGTGGTCCCGCTGCTGCTGGGCTGACGGCGGCGGAGCGCGGACGACGGGACGACGGGACGACGGGCCGCTCAGCGCGCCTTGCGCAGCTGGTCGAGCTCCGCCCACGGCCGGGTGTTCGCGACGTCCCTCGCCGTCAGCCACGCCCGCCGCGCGGTGCCCACGCCCCAGCCGGTGACGCCGAGCTTCTCCGGCCCGTGCGCGTCGGAGTCGATGCACAGCAGGACGCCGAGCGCGGCCGCCGCCCGGGCGTGCACGTCGTGCAGGTCGCGGCGGTCGGGGGCGCTGTTGATCTCCAGGAAGGTCCCGGTGCGGCCCGCGGCGTCGATGACGGCGTCCATGTCCAGCGCGTAGGCCGCGCGCTGCTCGATCTTGCGACCGGTCGGGTGGCCGAGCACGTCGACAGACGGGTGCTCGAGCGCACGGATGATGCGCGCGGTCATCCGCCGCTCGTCCATGGCGAACTGCGTGTGAACGGACGCCACGACCCAGTCGAGCTCGGCGAGCAGCTCGTCGTCGTAGTCGAGCGAGCCGTCGGGGAGGATGTTGACCTCCGAGCCGACGAGCACCGTGATGCCGTCGAGGTCCGCGTCGACCTCCCGCACCCGCTCGATCTGCCGGCGCAGCTCGTCCGGGGACACGTCGTTGCCGAAGCCGTGCGAGGCGGAGTGGTCCGTGATCGCGATGTACTCCAGGCCGCGTGCGAGCGCGGCCTCCGCCATCTCGCGGATCGTGCCGCGGCCGTCGGAGGCGACCGTGTGCATGTGCAGGTCGCCCTTCAGGTCCTCCTGCTCGATGAGCACGGGGACGTCGGCGGCGGTGCGGAAGGCGAGCTCCCCGCGGTCCTCGCGCAGCTCGGGCGGGATATACGGCAGCCCCAGCAGCGCGTAGACCTCCTCCTCGGTCGCGCAGCGGTGGGTCTCGCCCGTCGCGTCGTCCAGGATCCCGTACTCGCTGATGTGCAGGCCCTTGCGCACGGACGCCGCCCGCAGCGCGACGTTGTGCATCTTCGAGCCCGTGAAGTGCTGCAGCAGGTTGCCGAGCTGGTCGGGCTCGACGACCCGCACGTCGATGGACAGCCCGTTGTGCGTCACGCCCTTGGCGGCGTTGTCGCCCGGGACGTGCGCGCTCTGCAGATCAGGGAGCGCGGCGAAGGCCTCCAGCAGCGCGCGCGGGTCCGAGGCGGTGGCGATGACGTCCAGGTCCTTCGCGCTGTCGGCCATGCGCCGGGCGCTGCCGGCCACGTGGACCTGGTCGCTGGCCGGGTGCGCGCGGAGCGCCTCGATGATCGGCGCGGCCGTCTCGAGCGCGCGGTGCATCGGGATGCGCCGCGAGCCCTCGGCGCCGTGCCCCGCCGCGATCGCCGCCAGGACCGACTCCTCGAACTTCGGGCCGAAGCCCTTCACGTCGCGCAGCTTCTCCTCGCGGGCGGCCTGCGCGAGCGCCTCCAGGGAGTCGATCTTCAGCTCGTCGTAGAGCTTGCGGGCCCGCTTGGGCCCGAGGCCGGGCAGCCGCGTCATCGCCAGCAGCCCGGGCGGGAACTGCTCGCGCAGGCGGTCGAGGGCCGGGATCGTCCCGGTCTGCACGAGCGCGACCAGCTTCTCCTCGAGCGTCTTGCCGATGCCCGGCAGAGAGGTGACCGTCCCCGCGCGGGTGAGCGCGGCGACCGACCGCTGCGCGTCCCGGACCGCCTTCGCGGCGTTGCGATAGGCCATGACGCGGTGCACCACGGCGCCGTCGAGCTCGTACAGGTCCCCGAGCTCGTCGAACAGCTCGGCGATGCGTGCGTTGGGCAGGTCGGGAGTGCTCTCGGGCATGCGATCCATAGGCTACGCGGCCACGTGTCCGGAATCCCCTGGCTCATCCTCCCGACCTTCAACGAGGCCGAGAACATCGACGCCATCGTCCGCGCGGCGGACGGGGCGCTGGCCGCGGCCGCGCCCGAGGGACACCGGATCCTGGTCGTGGACGACGGCTCGCCCGACGGCACGGGCCGCCTGGCGGACGGCCTCGCGGCCGAGCTGGAGAGCGTCGGGGTCCTGCACCGGACGGTGCGCGAGGGCCTCGGTCCGGCGTACATCGCCGGCTTCCAGCACGCCCTCGCGCAGGACGCGGGCTACGTCATGGAGATGGACGCGGACTTCTCGCACGACCCCGCCGACCTGGTCCGGCTGCTGGACGCGGCGCGCACCACCTGCGACCTCGCCCTCGGCTCGCGCTACGTGCCGGGCGGCTCGGTGCAGGACTGGGGCCGCGGGCGGCTGCTCATCAGCCGCGGCGGCTCGTGGTACGCCCGGCGGATGCTCTCCCTCGGGATCCGCGACCTGACCGGTGGCTTCAAGTGCTTCCGCGCCGAGGTGCTGCGGGCGATCGACCTGCCGACCGTCCGCTCGCACGGCTACGCCTTCCAGGTCGAGCTGACCTACCGCGCGATCGGGGCGGGCTTCCGCGTGCAGGAGGTCCCGATCCGCTTTCGCGACCGGCAGCACGGCACCTCCAAGATGTCCTCGAGGATCGCGGTCGAGGCGATGTTCCTCGTGCCGCGGCTGCGGCGCCGCTGACGCTCGGCGCCCCGGGGCGCTCAAGCGGGTCGCCGCGGACGCCGATGCAGTCGCTGCATGGAGCGCTCCGACTTCGCCTTCGTCAAAGGGGTCCGCGACACCCGCGGCGCCCTGACCCGCTGGAACAGCGACCCGTGGCCGGTCCTGCGCGGGTGGCTGCTGGGCGCGGCGGCCGTCACCGCGGCGCTGCTCTCCGCGGTCTGGATGATCGGGACGATCACCACCCCGGATGCGGGCAGCTCTGGCAGCTACCTGCCGGGCTTCAACGCCCCCGCGGGCCTCGGCGACGTCGGGGCGGTGCTGTTCCGCAACTCGCTGGTGCTTGCGCTGCACGCGCTGGCGTGCGTGGCCGGCTTCATCGCCGGCAGCTCGCTGCCGGCGGAGGCCGCCGCCCGCAGCCCGCTCATGCGGCGCGCCCACGACCACATCGGCCGCGCCGCGATCGTCTTCGTCCTCTGCGCCACGACGTTCTCGCTCGTCACCCAGGCGCTGACGATCGGCCACGCCGCCTCCTCACTGGCCGCCGATCAGGGGATGTCCGTGGGCCTGCTGCTGCTCGGCCTGCTGCCCCACGCGATCCCGGAGCTGATGGCGCTGTTCCTACCGCTCGCCGCGTGGATGCTCGCGAGCCGCAGGGGCGCGTGGCACGAGCTGCTCGCCGCGACCTTCGTCACGACCGCGATGGCGATCCCGGTGCTCGTCCTGGCGGCGTTCATCGAGGTCTTCGTGAGCCCGCACCTGCTGCTGGCGCTGCGGGGCTAGGCTCCCGACAGGATCCGCCGGGCCGGGTCACTTCACTTTGTATAGTGGAGCGCAGCGCAACCGCGAAGGAGAACGACATGGGCAGTCTGAAGGACGTCACCGATTCCAACTTCCAGGCCGAGGTCATCGAGGCCGACGGCCCCGTGCTCGTCGACTTCTGGGCGCCCTGGTGCGGCCCGTGCCGCGTCGTGGGCCCGGTCCTCGAGGAGATCGACGCCGAGCGTGACGACCTGACCGTCGTGAAGCTCAACGTGGACGAGAACCAGCTCGTCGCCAGCAAGTACGGCGTGCTGTCGATCCCGACCATGATCCTCTTCAAGAACGGTGCCGAGGCCAAGAAGATCATCGGCGCCTTCCCCAAGAAGAAGATCGAGGCCGAGCTCGGCTCGGCCCTCGGCTAGCAGGACCGGCGGACCGGCGGCGGCTCAGGCCGCCGCCTCCGCCCCGTCGTCCGCGGATGGCATCACCCGGGCCTCGGGATCCGCGTGCCCGCGGACGAACGCCAGGCGCTCCTTCGCGAGCAGGTTGTGCACGCGCCGCGGGTCGCCCAGAGCGGTCGGGGCCACCGTGCCGTCGGTCTTCAGCACCCGGTGCGCACCCGGGCAGACCAGGCGCTCCAGCCGCATGTTCAGGCCGAGTGCCTGGCGCGGATGGCCACCGGCCACCGCGCACACGTCGCCGTAGCTCATCCAGCGGCCGGGCGGGATCGCGGCCACCACCGCGCAAAGCGTCTCGTCGTCCATCGTGTCCTCCTCGTCGTGGGGTCTTTCCCCCTATAGGTCCCGGCGGCGCGGGTTCACCCCCCTCAGGCCCCGAGTTCCACGACGGCGTCGCACCGCGCGAGCACGATCGGGTCGTGCGTCGCGCAGACGATCGTGGTGGCGTGGCGGCGGGCCAGGGCGGCCAGGAGCGTGGCCACGGTGACCGCGTTCGCCTCGTCCAGGCGCGAGGTGGGCTCGTCCACGAGCAGCAGTCCGGGTCCTCCCACCAGTCCGCGCGCGATCGCCACGCGCTGGCGCTCCCCGCCCGACAGGCGCGAGGTGCGCTGACGCAGCCGCTCCGCCAGGCCGAGCGACGTGAGCATGGCGTCGGCTCGCGCGACGGCCTCCGCGTGGGCGCAGCCGCGGACCGTCAGCGCCAGGGCGACGTTCTCGCGGGCCGCGAGGTGGTCCAGCAGGCCGGTGTTCTGCGTCACCACGCCGATGCGCGCGCGCCGCAGCGCCGCCAGCGTGCCGCGGTCGAGCGTCACCAGGTCGGTGTTGTCCACCAGGACGCGCCCGGCGTCAGGCCGCTCGAGGCCGGCGAGCAGCCGCAGCACCGTCGACTTCCCGGACCCCGAGCGACCGCTGAGCGCGGTCAGCCGGGCGGGCTCCGGGACGGCCGTGAAGGCCTGCAGGACCGCACGGGTGCCGTAGTGCCGGGACACGTCCTCGAGCCGGACGACGGAAGGGCCGGCCGGCGGGGGCGACGAAGCTGGCGCGGGCGACAAGCCCGGCGCGGTGTCCCGCCGGTCGCCGGCGTCCTCCGCGGCGGGTGAGCGGGCGGCCACCCGGTGCAGCACGATGCGGCCCTCCCCGGCCTCGGCGCGGACCCGGGCCCCGACCCCGCTGCGCCGCAGCAGCGCCTCGGGCAGGCGGACCCAGCCGCTCCCGTCCACCACGAGCGCGGCGTCCCCGGCGCCGGCCGCCTCGTCGCTCACGCGGCCGTCGCGCAGCTGGATCGTGCGGTCCGCGTAGCCCGGGACCGCCCGGTCGTGGGAGACGAGCACCACCGTCGCGCCCTCCTCCCGCGCGAGCTCGGCGATCAGGCCGTACACCGCCGCGGCGGAGGCGGCGTCGAGCTCCCCGCCGGGCTCGTCGGCCAGCAGCAACCCGGGACGATGGACCAGCGCGGCGCACACCGCCACCCGCTGCCGCTCGCCGCCCGAGAGCTCGTGCGGGTACGCGCTCCCGCGCCCGCCGAGCCCGACGCGATCCAGGAGCGCGTCGGCCCGGGCCTGGCAGGCACGGCGGGGCTCGCCCCGCAGAGCGAGCGCGAGCCCGACGGCCGCCCGGCAGTCCAGCGCCGCCGGGAGCGCGCGGTCGTGGTGCTGGTCGACGAGCCCGAGACGGCGCTGGCGCAGCACGCTGCGCCGCGCCGCCGACAGCCGGCCGAGGTCCTCGCCGAGGACGAACAAGCGTCCCGCCGACGGCGTCTCGAGGCCCGCGAGGACCCGCAGCAGCGTGGACTTGCCCGCGCCGCTCGGACCGAGCACGGCGAGGAACTCGCCGGCACCCACGCGCAGCGTCAGCCCCTGCAGCGCCGCGGCGTCGCCCTCGCTCGTGCGGTGCACGCGGAAGAGGTCGCGGACCTCGACGGCGGCCGCCTGGCTCATGTCGCACCGCCCGGCCGC